>JBGPOB010000243.1:0-5866 GCA_041487815.1 Xanthobacteraceae bacterium
AGTTCGAGCGCCGAATTGACCTTCAGCGATTTGCGGACGATGAAGCCCTGTCCGTCGTAATAGTTCGTACCGGTGGCATTAAGCCCGAGCTGGCTGTCACGTGAACTCGACCAGGTGGTATTGCGGATCAAGACGTCCACATCGCCGGATTGCAGCGCCGTAAAGCGGTCCTTGGCGGTCAGCGCGACGAATTTGACCTTGGTCGGATCGTTGAAGATGGCGGCCGCGATGGCACGGCAGTAGTCAACGTCGAAGCCGGTCCAATTTCCTTGCGCGTCCGGCAGGCCGAATCCCGGAAGCTGGCCGTTGGCCCCGCAGTTGAGCACGCCGCGCGATTTCACTGTGTCGAGCGTTGCCGCCTGCCCCGGTGTCGCCAACGACAATGCGGCGGCGAATGCGAGCAATGTCATCGACCGAATCATGGAACAGCCTCTTTCCGTTTGATTTTTTACCGGCGATTGTGGGCTTTGGACGATCGTGGGCGGCCAGCCGGACGCCGCGCCATGAATTGGGGACCTAAACGCATGTTCGAAGGCAAAACCCGGCACTTCTTCGGCAGAACGAGCGCGGATCTCGTCGCGACCATCTGAGAACGATTGGCGTTCGAGGTCAAGGGGTTGACGGCCTCGCCCGCAATTCCGACTAAATGCTGCCGGAGCGACATCTGATTGTGAGGGATTGGCGGCCATGGTCAAGAAATCCGCGGACGACGCGTCTCGCCATTTCAAGCCCGATACACGGCTCGCCGTCGGCGGACGTGATCCTCTTGCCCACCACGGCTACGTCAACCCACCCGTGTACCACGCCTCAACTCTGCTCTATCCGACTGCCGAAGACTTCCTCGCCCATCGCGGCCGCTATCAATATGGCCGCCGCGGCACGCCGACGTCGGAAGCGCTTGCCGACGCCTTGCGTGCAATCGAAGGTCCGAATTGCGCCGGGGTCGCGCTGCTGCCGTCCGGTCTGGCGGCGATTTCGGCAGCATTGCTTGCGAACTTGCGCAGCGGTGACCACGTGCTGGTGACCGACAGCGCTTACGCGCCGACGCGAAAATTCTGCAATGATCTGCTCGTGCGCTACGGCATCGCAACGACTTATTACGACCCGCTGGCCGGCGCCGGTATCGCCAAGCTGATGCAGCCGAACACGCGCGTGGTATTCACCGAGGCACCGGGTTCCCTGTCGTTCGAAATGCAGGACCTCCCGGCAATCGCCGAAGTCGCCCATGCCCGCGATGCGATCGTGTTGATGGACAATACCTGGGCAACGCCGCTCTATTTTCCGGCGCTCGACAAGGGGGTCGATCTCGCCATCCAGTCGGGTACAAAATACATCGGGGGGCATTCCGATCTCATGCTCGGCGCCGTATCCGCCAACACGGCAAACTGGCCGCGGCTGCGCGATGCCGTGCAGACGATGGGGCTCTGCGTCGGCCCCGACGACATGTATCTCGGCCTGCGCGGATTGCGGACACTGGGCGTGCGGCTTGATCGCCACCAGAAAGCCGGACTGAAGGTCGCGCGCTGGCTCGCGAAGCGGCCCGAAATCCTGCGCGTGCTGCACCCGGCGATCGAGACCGATCCCGGGCACCAAATCTGGCGGCGGGATTTTTCCGGCGCCAGCGGGCTGTTCAGCGTCGTGTTCAAGCCGGTCGCGCAAACGGCGGTCAACAAGTTTCTCAACATGCTCACCCTCTTTGGCATGGGCGCGTCCTGGGGCGGCTACGAAAGTCTCGCGATTCCGTTCGATTGTTCGGCGATCCGCACGGCGACCCGATGGGCCCCCGGGGGTCCAACCGTGCGCTTTCACATCGGGCTCGAAGACACCGACGACCTCATCGCGGACCTGGAGCGCGGATTTGCGGCGATGGCGACGGGAGCGTAGGGCGTGATGATTGATCTCGGACTGAAGAAACTCTGGTCGCATCAAGCCACCTGCTACATCGGCGCCGCCGACTCGCGGTGGCGCATGATGAATTGCAAATTTCGCAGATAGACAAACACGCCGAAGGCCTGGCCGATGATAAAAACCGGGTCCTTGCGGTAGAGCGCGTATCCGAGCAGCATCACCCCGCCGCCGATGGAAAAAAACCAGAATGCCGTCGGCACCACGCTGCGGCCGGCCCGTTCCGATGCGATCCACTGCACGACAAATCGCATGGCGAACAGCAGCTGTGCAAAGTATCCAATCAGAATTCCGAAATGGACCTGACCAATGAATACATCGTGCAGGTAGTCACCGACAGCGCGCGACAGATCAATCAGCATCGCCTGTAACCTCCGAAACTGCGGGAAGATGCCGGCGGCGCTGGATCAGCCACCACACGCCGGCGAGATCAATGAGGCCAACCAGCAACCGGTCCATCATTCCATAATTGGATTTGCCGTGGTGGCGTTCGCGGTCAACGACATCGACAAAAACCACATCGAAGCCATCGCGCCGGAACAGTGCCGGCAGGAAACGATGCAGACCGTCGAAGAAGGGCAAACCAAGGAAAACGTCGCGCCGAAATGCCTTGAGACCGCAACCGCTGTCGCGCGCGCCGTCCTTAAGGACGATACGACGCACGTCGTTGGCGACGCGTGACTGAAATTTCTTGAAGCCCGTGGCCTGGCGTTCGACCCGTTGCCCGGCGACGAGACCGATGCGCGACGGGCGCGCGATGATCGGCCCGATCAGGTCGGGCAGAAATTTTGGATCGTTTTGCCCATCGCCATCAAGTGTGGCGACGAGGGGGCCGCGCGCGGCGGCGACGCCGGAGTGGATTGCCGCCGACTGGCCGCACGACACCATGTGCCGTAGGTGCCGCAGCCATGGCCGCCCGGCCTGCTGCGCTTTGATTTCCGCGCCGGTTGCGTCGCGCGAACCATCGTCAATGCAGATGACCTCAAAGCTCCAGCGGCCGGTCAATGCGGCTTCGATTTCCGCGATCAGCGGAGCGATGTTTCCGGCCTCGTTCTTGAACGGGACGACCACCGACACTTCCGGCGCGCCGGGGGCGGAAATTGGCGAAGACACATCACTCATGCTTTGGGCTCGCGGCGAGCGGCCGCCGGATCGGCCGACCGAGACAGGTATTACGAGGCGAACAGGCGGCGGGCAATCCTTTTGAGCCGCATCCACGAAAGCGGTGCAAGCGCGCGGACTTGGCCATTCGATGCAACGTGGAATCCAAGGCGGCGCACCGCAAACCAATCGCGCACGATGAGCGCTCCGATGGCGCCGAACGCGGCACCTGCAACGACGTCGCTCGGAAAATGCGCCGACACCACCACGCGGCTGATGGCGATAGCGATCGCATAGAGCCATAAAAGCGGACGCAGCCGCGGAAAGACAGCGCCAAATGCAACCAGCACGCCGAATGCCGTGATCGCGTGGCCCGACGGCATGCTGGCATAGTCCGGCCGCCACGACAGCGGTTCGTAGGCAAATGGCCCCAACGGTGACGGCCGAATGCGGCCGATCAGGCGCTTGGCGATCGTACCGATCAGTCCGGGCAGCCCGATGGCGACGAACAGGAAGCCGGCGCGCACGACAATCGCCGTCAACCGCAACCGCGACCAGCGATCGAGTGCCGGAACATCGATCGCGGCGGCCGCGATGACGATCAGCGCGAGCGGAATCAGAAACCAGCCCGAGCGTCCGAAGTCAGTAATGACGTCGAACAATTCGACCAGCCATGGCGGAAGGCGAGCGACTGCGGGGGTAGCCGCCGCGTCTATCCAAGCCATGGTCGCGGCAATCGCGATGAGCGCGAGCGCGAGATACCCGATGTGGCGCTGCCACACGGGGACAAACGCCCCCATGCCGCGCCCGATGAAAGGCGCTCGAAAGACCGCCGCCAGCCAGGACAAAAGGTTGACCAGCACGTAGTTAAATCCGGCAATGCTGCGGGCCGCGCGTCCCAGCCCTTCATGGACCGTCATAGCGCGCGCTCCGAGCGAAACATCGCAATCGAGACGCGCCTTCCCGTGCCGACGTTGATGCCATCAATGCGCGGACCGGACCGGTACCGCAATCCGAGTGTATCCGCGCGCAGCACGAAGGCGCGCTCCTGGCTCTTTTCAACCGCGACATAGCGGCAACCACCTTCGTAAAGAAAGTCCGCCGCGCCAGTGCCGTCGGTGTGCAGCGTCGACGTACCGGCGAGGAATACTACGCTCGGCTCCTGAAACCCGGCAGTCGCTAGCGACGGTGCGCAATTGGAGGTGCTCAGGTAGCGCGCGATCGGTAAGGCTGGAAACAGCGCCGGAAGCTGCGGAATTGTAATGCCGAATGTCGCGATCGACAGCAGGACAGCGGCAACTGAAGCGCGCAACAGCGATCGCTCCGCACCGTCCGCCTCATAGAGCCACCACGCACGCAGCGCGAAGATCGCGGCAGCCGCTGCAAACGGCCACGCCCACACTCCCATTTGGTGCTCGACCACGATATGGGCGGCAACCAGCAGCGCCGCCGCCGTCGCCGCGATCAGGAACCACCAGACCGTACCGCGCTCCAGCCACGGCCGCCGCGACAGGTTATGATGGTCAAGGACGCCGGCAATCATGATCGCGATTGCGGGATAAAGCGGCAGCACGTAGTGCGGCAGCTTGGTCACGACAATTTCGAAAACGATCCAGGAAGGCAGGAGCCAGGCGAGCAGGAATTTTGCGCCGGGTTCGCGCCGCGCCGTCCAGATCGCCGGCGTTGCCAGCCCAGCAAGCAAGGCGCCCGGAAAAAATGTCACCCAGAATAAGACCAAGTAGTAACCCGGCGGCATGCCGTGGGTTTCCTGGCCGCTTCCGATTTTTGAAAATAGGTCGCGGCCTAGCGATTCCACAAAGAAGCTCCAGCCGCCGCGGCTGACGATGGCCAGGAACCATGGCAACACCAGCACAACAAACCATGCCACGCCGTACGCGGGCTTCAGGTGCGTGAGCCAGTGCAGCGACCGATCCACAACACCAAGTGCGATGATGGCGAGCGCAGCAATCATGACGATAACCGGTCCCTTGATCAACACGCCGATCGCCAGCGCCGTCCAGAATATTGCTGGAACCATCCAGGCCTGGGCTTGTTCCCCCTCGCCACGGTTCCCCGCCATGTAGGTACGCGCCAGCGCACCCATGGCCGCGACGCAGGCCGCGAGCAGCATCGCGTCGGTTTTGGCGAGTCGTGCCTCGACGCCAAGCAGGATCGACACCGCCATCATAATGGCCGCAAGCATCCCCGCGCGACGCGACGCGAAAGCCAATCCCGCCCAATAGGTCAGGAGGACCGCGCCGATTGCGCCGGCCAGCGAGGGCAGACGATAAAGCGCAATCGTCGTGCGGGCATTTGGAATGCCTGCGACTTCCGCAAGCTTCACCGCGCCCGCTTGCAGCCAGTAGATTCCGATCGGCTTCTTGTAGCGGCTTTCGTCCTGGAAGCGGATGTCCACGACGTCGCCGCTTTCAACCATCTGCTTCGACGCTTGGGCAAAGCGCGCCTCGTCGCGGTCAACGGGAGGGATTTGAAAAAATCCCGGCAAAAACGCGACAAGGCAGATCGCGACCAGCACCATCACTGCGCGCGCGTGCGATCCGGTCGCAAAATCGACGAGCGACGACAGGCTCGAAGAGGCGCCTACCCTGCTACGGACCGTCGTGTCCATTGCGCTGTCTCACCGGCGCCACATCGCTCGAACAGATCGATACAAGTGGAATCGCCGTGCCCCGCTAACATATTGATTTGGGGTGTGATCTTATCCGAAAAGTCTGCAACTTTTCGGGATCACGCCGTGGGCGGCATGAATGGCCACGGCGCGCTGTCGCCGACCTGCCCGCGATGGCGCAGAAAATGATCGGCGAGAACGCACGCCATCATGGCTTCGCCGACCGGGACC
>JBGPOB010000244.1:0-5849 GCA_041487815.1 Xanthobacteraceae bacterium
GATCGACAGAATAAGGTTTGCCCATCCATGCTGGCCTCCATCCCAGCCAGCATGTTGAATCAGAACCACCTTGATTTGGGAATCCCAAATCGATTCGGCCTAAACTCATCCCGCTCTAGAACCCGACCGCCGTCCCGTGCAAGTCGTAATCGTCGGCGCGCTCGATCTTGACGGTCGCAATCTCGCCGACACGCAGCGGCCGGCGGCTGGCAATGTAGACCTTTCCATCAATTTCCGGCGCATCGCCTTTCGTGCGACCGGTCGCGACCGACGGTCCGACGACATCGACAACGACGTGCTGGCGGGTGCCGACCTTGCGCTTGAGCCGGCGCGCCGAGATTTGTTGTTGACGCCGCATGAAGCGATGCCAGCGCTCTTCCTTGATTTCCGCAGCAACGGGCTCGGCAAGATCGTTGCTGACGGCGCCCGCCACCGGCTCGTAGCGAAAGCACCCGACCCGATCGAGCTCGGCTGCGTCGAGCCAATCCAGCAATATCGCAAAATCCGCCTCGGTCTCGCCGGGGAAGCCGACGATGAACGTCGATCGAATGGTGAGATCGGGACATATTTCGCGCCAGCGCCGAATGCGCGCGAGGGTTTTTTCCTGTGCGGCGGGGCGGCGCATGCGCTTCAACACTTCGGGACTTGCGTGCTGAAACGGCACGTCGAGGTAGGGCAGCACTTTTCCCTCCGCCATCAGCGGGATCACCTCGTCCACGTGCGGGTAGGGGTAGACGTAGTGCAGCCGCACCCACACGCCGAACTCGCCAAGGGCGCGCGTAAGATCGACAAATTTGGCGCGGACCTCCCGGCCGTTCCATACGCTCGGCGCGTACTTGATGTCGACGCCGTAGGCCGACGTGTCCTGGGAAATGACCAGCAATTCCTTGACCCCGGCGGTGACGAGGCGTTCGGCCTCGCGCAGCACGTCGGCGGCCGGGCGCGAGACGAGGTTCCCGCGCAACTTGGGGATGATGCAGAAGGTGCAACGATTGTTACAACCTTCTGAAATCTTGAGATAAGCATAGTGCCGTGGGGTCAGTCTGACGCCCTCGGGCGGGACCAGATCGAGGAACGGGTCGTGCGGCCGCGGCACCGCGCGATGAACGGCGTCAAGCACGCTTTCGTATTGCTGTGGGCCGGTGACGGCGAGCACGTTCGGATAACGCCGCGTGATTTTTTCGGGTTCCGCGCCCATGCATCCGGTGACGATGACCCGGCCGTTGTCCGCGAGTGCGGTGCCGATCGCATCGAGCGATTCCGCCTGCGCGCTATCGAGGAATCCGCACGTGTTGACGATAACGACGTCGGCGCCATCGTGCCCGCGCGCCAGTTCGTAGCCTTCCGCGCGCAAGCGCGTGATGATGCGCTCGGAATCGACCAGCGCCTTGGGGCAGCCGAGCGATACGAAGCTGACTTTAGGCGCTGCCTTTGCGCGCGGTTCGCGGTTGATGTCGGTCATGGCGGCGCCGTCAGTGCGGCTGGCCCCCGGACTTCGACGCCGCGGCAATCGCCCGCAGCATCGCGACCCGTCCTTGCGGCACGGCGTCCTTCAGCGGGTTTTGTTTGCCGAGGCGCCCCATTTCGTACTGTCGCTTGATGGTGCCCGCGGTGAGGTAAGGTTCAACGCCGAGTTCGCGCAGCGTGTCGGTGACTTCTTCCATTTCATGCGCGCGGCGGACGCCGTGGTTGGCCATGCGTTCGAGGTTGTATTCGACGGTCTTTGGCCAATCGAGGCCGGGATAAGTGTGCGATAGCGAAGCGATGACTTGATCTTCCACGCCCGCGTTCGTTGCGGCGAGGAAGCACTCCAGCGTCAGCGCCTCGAAGCCCTTGACCATCACGCTGCGCACCATTTTGATTGCCGCGGCAGCCCCGACATGGGGGCCGGCAAGCGCGACGTCCATGTCGAGCGCCTGCAGTACGGGCTCCAGCGCCCGGGCATGCGGGCCGGCCAGCAGCATCGGCGTCCTGTGCAGGGCAGGGTGCACCGGCGCCATCACGGCGACATCGACGTAGCGGACGGCGCCGTCGAGCGCGTGCGCGGTCGCCAGCTTGCGGCCCGGCGAGACCGAATTGATGTCGAGATAGAACTGCGCCGGATGCAGGTGCGGTTTGGCGGTTTCCGCCGCCGTGAGGCTCGATGCCGCCGTCACCGCCGCCAGCACGATGTCCGCTCCCGCGACCGCCTGCGCAGCGGATCCACTGCTGCGAACGCCGATCCGCTCCGCCGCCCGCCGTAATGGCTCGCCCGCCGCTTCGGGAAACAGGATGTCCCAGGCAGCCATGCGCGTCACCCCGGCTTCGCGTAGCCCGGTGGCCAACGCCTGCCCGGCCTCACCGAAACCAATGAAGCAGATCGCGGGGCTGTTCTGTCGTTCCATGGCAGGTCTCGGATCGCGAATTGTCCTGGTGGAGAGGGTGGGATTCGAACCCACGAGGGGGCGGACCCCCTGCCGGTTTTCAAGACCGGTGCCTTAAACCACTCGGCCACCTCTCCGGCGCTTCTCAATGGGGCAGGGCCCGCGCTATTGCAAGATATCAGGCCGCGGCGGGCCAAGGCCTGACGATCGCCCGCGATAACCGCAAGGAAGTCCAATTCTGGGCCGTTTACCAAATCCCATCAGCGTGGTTTGCCTCCGCGTAATGGTTGGTTATCCTTAACAGGATGGGTTAATCGCGGCGGGCAAGGACTTGCCGCAATTGGGTGGCACGATTGAGTGACGTTCAGGGGATAGGGGACTGGATGCGGCCCTTCCGCCAAAGTCAAAGCCCGGCGTGGCTGCTGCGCGTGATCGCGTTGGCGGCCGTTGGCTTGGCTTTGGCCAATTGCAGTTCCTCGGACAAGTTTGCGCGCAAGGTCGACCCCAAGTACGGCGTGGCATCCAGCGCGCGCGTGGTGCAATTCGGCGAGGCTGTTCCGAAGGGCGGCGGGACCTACCGGATCGGCAAGCCCTACACGGTTGCAGGCCGTGTCTATGTCCCGGAAGACGACCGCGGCTACGTCGCCGAAGGCCTCGCGTCCTGGTACGGCGAGGACTTCCACGGCCGTCGCACCGCCAATGGCGAGGTGTTCGATATGGACAGTCTGTCCGCCGCCCATCCGACGCTGCCGATGCCCTCGTACGCGCGCGTGACCAATCTGGCAAACCGACGTTCGGTGATCGTGCGCGTCAACGACCGCGGTCCATACCACAGTAACCGGGTGATCGACGTTTCGGGCAAGGCGGCGCATCTGCTTGGCTTCCGCGGTCACGGGGTCGCGCGGGTGCGCGTTGAATACGTCGGGCCGGCATCGCTCGACGGATCGGACGACCGTTTGCTGTCCGCGACTTTGCGCCAAGGCGAGCCCGCCCCGGTGCCATCGGTCGTGCGGGTGGCAGCCGCGCAGCCATTTGTGCCGCCGTTGCGCGCGTCATCCCCGGTTCTGCGTGGGTCGGTGCCGGTTCCGGCGGAGCGTCCGTATTCGCTGGGGGAGGCGGTTGATGAAGAGCCCGCACCGGCGCGCACGGCTGGCTCGGTCGTGGCCCGCCGCTGGACCGAGGACGATCCCGGTAGCGCCGCACTGGCGCCGCGCTCGCTCGGCGAACAGGCGCGGGCACTGCCGGCCCCTCGTATGCCGCCGTCGGTTTCGGCTTTTGCCCCGGTAGGCAGCACGTCGCTACCGGCGGCGCGTGGCCTGTATTGATGCAATAGTAATCCGGCCGCGCAACGCAATCGGGGCCATAATTCCGCGGTTCGGTGCCCTGCCTGAGGGTGCCCGCGCGCGCAACTGCGCCATGGGCATTGTGCCCGGTACCGGTGCTTGCTAGCAACGCGTTTTCCTGGACTGGACCATGACTTACTTCAAACGCGCGGACCATCGGACGGCGATTGCCTATGCACGACGGGTTGCGACGATGGTCGCACTGATCGCGCTGGCGGCGCTGTTGGCGGTGCCGGTCGGTTCGGTATTCGGCGCGACCAACACGGTATCCGGCAAAAAGGACGAGTTTCAGTCCGCCGCGCCGGTCGCTATTTTGCTCGACGCCGACAACGGCACCGTGCTGTTCGAGAAAAACGCCGATCAGCCGGTGCCGCCTTCAAGCCTTGCCAAGCTGATGACCGCGGAGGTTGTCTTCAACGAAATCGTCCAAGGTCGCCTCAAGCTCGACGAGGAAATCATCATTAGTGAAGATGCCTGGCGGCGCGGTGGCGCGCCGTCGCGGACCTCCAGCATGTTCGCGCCGATTCACAGCCGGGCGCGCGTGCAGGACCTGCTGATGGGCGCGATCGTTCAATCCGCCAACGATGCGTGCATCGCACTGGCGCAGGGCATTTCAGGCAATGAGACGGCATTCGCGATCGCAATGAACAAGCGCGCGCGCGAACTCGGCCTGACAAATTCGAACTTCACCAACGCCACCGGCCTGCCCGACCGCGGGATGGCGGTTTCCGTGCGCGATCTCGCCAGGCTCGCGGAGCATATCGTTCACACCTATCCACAATTCTACGGCTACTACGGCGAGAAGGAATTCACCTGGAACAACATCCGTCAGCTCAACCGCAATCCGCTGCTCACCATGAATATCGGCGCCGACGGAATGAAGACGGGCTACACCGAGGACGGCGGTTACGGGCTCGTTGGATCGGCCGTGCAAAACAATTGGCGTTTGATCGTCGTCGTCAATGGATTGAGGTCCGAAAAGGAACGCGCCGACGAAGCGCGGCGGCTGCTGGAGTGGGGCTATCGCACGTTTGAGCCGCGATTGCTTTTCGCGGAAGGCCAGACCATTGGCGATGCCAAGATTTTCGGCGGTACCTCCGGCAGCGTCCCGCTGATCGCGCCCGGCGCCGTCAATTTGATGGTCCCGCGCAACGCCAACGAACGGATTGTCGCCCGGATTGTTTATACCGGGCCGGTGCCGGCGCCGATCGAGCGCGGACAGTTGATCGGCAGGCTGCGCGTGACGCGGGGCGATATCGTCGCGCTCGAGATTCCGCTCAGCGCGGCCGAGAGCGTCGGCCGCGGTGGCATGGCCGGCCGCGCCTTCGATGCCGTGGCGGAACTTGTGATCGGGTTCGTGCGCAAAAGCACGAGCAAGAACTAAAACCGCTGGATTGATTGGCGCCATGCGCGGACGATTCATCACCTTTGAAGGCGGCGAGGGGACCGGGAAATCGACCCAGGCCGCCCTGCTGGGCCAGCGTCTGCGCACGCTCGGGATTAGCGTTGTGCTGACGCGCGAGCCCGGCGGTTCGCCGGGCGCCGAGATCATCCGTCACGTCATTCTGTCGGGCGCGGCCAAGCCGCTCGGGCCCGACACGGAAGCGGTATTATTTGCCGCGGCGCGCGCGGACCACGTCAAATGCACCATTCGGCCGGCGCTCGAAAAAGGACGCTGGGTCGTTTGCGACCGCTTTGTCGATTCAACGCGGGTCTATCAAGGCTCGGTCGGGCAGGTCGATCCGCGCTTGATCAACGGTCTCGAACGATTGACGGTCGGCGATCTCGTCCCCGACCTGACGTTTATTCTCGATATCGACCCGGTGTTTGGCCTTGCGCGCGCCGCCTCGCGCCGCGGTTCCGGCGACGCTGATCGCTTCGAGGACGAAACGCTCGAGTTTCACGCCCGGCTGCGCCAGGCCTACCGCGAGATCGCTAGCAATAATCCGGAGCGCTGCATCCTGATCGATGCGCAGCGCTCGAAAGAGAGCGTCGCGGATGAAATCTGGGCGCTGGTCAATCGGCGGCTCGATCCGGCCACCGCGCCCCTGATGCTCGAGGAAATCGATACGTGAGCGATCGCGACAACGCGAGCGATGGCCGTGTGCCGCATCCTCGCCAAACCACGAGCCTCTATGGGCAC
>JBGPOB010000245.1:0-5813 GCA_041487815.1 Xanthobacteraceae bacterium
AACGCAAATGGCCGGGGAGACCCCGGCCACAATCGCATAGCGCGCGGCTGTGGGATGCTAGCGTCCGCCGAAGCCGCCGCCGCCAAATCCACCGCCGCTGCCGAAGCCACCGCCGCCACCAAAACCACGGCCCTCTCCGCGGTCGCGACCGCCGCCCGGCCCACCGCGCCCGCCGCCCGGTCCGCCCGGACCCGGCTTGAGCACCTTCGGCTTGCCCGGAAGCAGGCCCTCGCGCTGCAGCTTCTTGCGCGCGAGCTTGCGCGCCCGGCGGATCGCTTCCGCGCGCTCGCGCGCTTTCTTTTCAGAAGGTTTTTCGTAATGGCCGCGAAGCTTCATCTCGCGGAAAATCCCCTCGCGCTGCATTTTTTTCTTAAGCGCCTTGAGGGCCTGGTCGACATTATTGTCGCGAACAAGAACCTGCACTGTGCCTCTATCCTCTCCAATCAGGAGTTTTTGGGTCAAATTTGAGGGAATTGCGCCGCTAACGGCGAATCCAAGTCGCGGGCCTGTAGCAGAAAAGCCCCGCCAAGTCCATCACGCGCTGCGGGCGCATGGCCGAGCGTACTTAACGTTTGATCCCGACCGCGCACCAAAAAGGGGCGTGATTGGAAAACCGGATATTTCCGAATCCGGCATCGCGCAGCATGGCCTCGATCTGCGCCCGGGTGAATCGCTGTTCGAGCGGGGTGCAGAAGCGATCGAAGGCATCGGTCCGCATCACATAAAAGCTCTTGTCGCGGTAATATTGCAGCGGCCACGATCCGCATGGAACATCCAGCGCGGCAAGCACGCGCGCCGACCGCGCCAGCGGCCAGTAGACCAGCGCTGCGATGATCTGGCTCGCGACATAGCGCGGCCTGTATGGCAACCGGCTGATCAACCTGCGCGCCCAATCGCTGCAACGCCAGATGGCGCGATACCAGGCCGGGCGGTTGTCGAGGGCGTAATAGAGATAGATCAGGAACGGTGCGCCGGGCTTTAATTTCCGCGCAACGTCCCGGATGCCGCGGGCGGTATCGGGGATGTGATGCAAGACGCCGAGCGAATAGGCGAAATCGACCGATGCATCGGAGAGCGGAATGGCGTCAACGCCGGCAAGGTGAAACGAGACGTTGGCGAGGCCGGCGAGATTGGCTTTGGCGACAGCAAGCGCCTGCGCGCTCGCATCGACCAGATGCAGATGACGTACGCGCGGCGCGACAAGGATCGCCCAGCGCCCGCTGCCGCAGCCGACGTCAATTCCGATGCCTCCGTCGGCGGGCAACAAATTCCACGGGAAAATGTCGAAGTAGTCGCCAAATAACCGTTCGCGCTGGCCGGCATCCAAATCCTGGTCGCGTTGGTTGAAGGCCGACCATTCACGCCCAAATCCGGCGACCGTTCGTTCATCGATGTTGCGATCAGGCATGGGCCGCGAAGTCTATTTGTTCTACCGATCGTAGAACACCCGCGTCACATGCCCCATCTTGCGGCCCGGCCGCGCGCCCGTCTTGCCGTAGAGATGAACGCTGGCGCCCGGTTGCGCGAGCCATTTTGCGTAGTTTTCAACCTCCGGCCCGATCAAATTGAACATTTCGACGCGTCCCAGGCGGACCGGCTCGACCAGAGGCCAACCGGCGACCGCGCGGATGTGCTGCTCAAACTGCGACACCGATGCGCCGTCGATGGTCCAGTGCCCGGAATTGTGCACGCGGGGCGCGATCTCGTTGACCAGAACGTGCGGCCCAACGTGCGGTCCTTGGCCATTGGCGACCACGAACATCTCGACCGCCAGCACGCCGACAAAATCGAGCGCCGCGGCGATCCGCTCCGTGATCTGCCGAGCCTCGTTGGCGACCGGCGCGCTGATCGCAGCAGGAACGCGCGATGTGCGCAAGATATGATCGCGGTGCTCGTTTTCCGTCGCGTCGAAACACGCGATCCGGCCGTCGCAGCCGCGCGCCGCGATGACCGAGATTTCGCGCTCGAACGGCACGAAGGCCTCGACGATCGATGGCTGTGCGCGGATCTCGCGGAACGCGGCGGGCGGCTCGGTTTGCGGCAGGATTTTTGCCTGGCCCTTGCCGTCGTAGCCAAGCCGGCGCGTCTTGAGAATCGCGGGACGGCCAATTCCCCGCAGCGCGCGCGCAAGGTCGTCGGCGCTATCGACCTGCGCGAATTTCGCGGTCGCAATGCCGAGCGAGGCCAGGAACTGCTTTTCAATCAGGCGGTCCTGCGTCGTCGCCAGCACTTTCGGGTCGGGCAACACCCGCTTGCGGGCGGCGAGAATGGCCGCGGCCTCCGCCGGCACGTTTTCAAATTCATACGTGATGACATCGCAATCGCGCGCGAATTTTTCGAGCTTGGCCTGGTCGGAAAAGGCGGCAAGCGTGCTGCGCTGAACAACCTCAAACGCGCACGCATCGCTTTCGGAGGAATATACGTGGCACCGCAGTCCAAGCCGGGCGGCCGCCAGCGCCAGCATGCGGCCAAGTTGTCCGCCGCCAAGAATGCCAATGGTCGCGCCCGGTTCGAGCGCGGGAAAAGCGTTGGAAGCCATCGCGCGGCCTAATCCTTCGGTCGTGCGGCGACGGATGCTGTTTGCTTGGCGCGCCAGGTATCGAGCCGTCTGGCGAGCGCGGCGTCCGAAAGCGCCAGCACCGCGGCCGCGAGCAGTGCGGCATTGATGGCGCCGGCCTTGCCGATGGCGAGTGTTCCGACCGGAACGCCCGGCGGCATTTGCAGGATCGAGAGCAGCGAATCCTTTCCTTCGAGCGCGCTCGTGTTGATCGGCACGCCAAATACCGGCAGCGTGGTCAATGCGGCGGTCATGCCCGGCAGGTGCGCGGCGCCGCCGGCGCCGGCAATCACAACCTTGAAGCCGCGCTGGCGCGCGGATCGGGCGAACGTGTACAGCCGTTTTGGCGTGCGGTGGGCCGAAACGATCAACGCCTCGTAGCCGACCTTGAGCGCATCGAGCGTGTGCGCGGCATGCTGCATGGTCGGCCAGTCGGACTGGCTGCCCATGATGATGGCGATCTTCTTGGCAGGGGCCACTCTGGCCATGCGTGCTCCGCAGGGCCGATCAGCCCAAAAAAGCGAAGCGATGGAATATAGGAACAACGTCCCGCGTGGCAAGCCGTGCTTTGGGTTTGCGGTGATTAAGCAATAATATCCGGCGTGAGCTGATCCTCGATAAAGGTGATCTTGTCGCGCAGGTGCAGCTTACGCTTTTTGAGCCGCTGGACCTGGATGATGTCCGTGGCTGGCGACAATTGCAGCGCCTCGATTGCGCTATCAAGGTCGCGATGTTCCTGGCGCAGATGGCTGAGCTGCGCCTCGAGCTCGCTCTTTTCCTCTTTGGTCATTGCCGCCGCTTTATTCGAAGCAATACGAGTGCTTAAACCTCACGATTCGCGCCAATTGCGAGGTTAACATTATCCCCGCGCGTTGGCGCGGCTCGGGCGAACCGCCCGTGGCCATGCCGCGCCGGCGCTATGCGATATTATATTACTTGCGGGGCAATTTCAGGTGATTTGTTGCACCGCACAACACATGGCCCGGTGACTCGACGGCGCGCCCATGTCAGACTTTTCAAGTGTCACGCTTTTGTCGCCAGCGCGATCCGCAGAAGTGGTTACCGGTTTTGCGCAAGCAAGCAAGCTTACGCAGACGGCGTGAACTTATTCTGCGGTCGCGCGCTAACTTTATGATTTGGCGCATGATCTGATCGGCGAACCGGATCCCGCCCCCGATCAGGTCGGGGCAGACTTTCGCCGGATCATGCGTTGGGCAAAAATCTGACCGAGGAGACCAGAGCCTATGTCCACCCAATCGCATCTTGCAGAACTCGAAAAGCGGCATGCCAGCCTTGAACACGAGATCGAAGAAGCGCTCCAGCACCCCTCAACGGATGACCTCGCATTGGCGGACCTGAAGCGTCGCAAGTTGCAGCTCAAGGATCAAATCGCGCGTTTGAAGCACCAAGCCGACGTCAGCGTTCACTGACGCTCAAGACCTATCCGCGCCAGACGGATCATCGGCTAAGATCGCAACCGCCGGCCTCGCAAGCGGCCGGCGGTTTTGGTTGTAGGGGGTGCGCGCTCAGCGGCGGCGGGCGCGAAAACATCGCCCGGTCAAGATTGGCAGATGCACAAGGGTAGGGCGGTCATTTTCGGGTTGATGGCGCTGGCGGCGGCGATGGATTGCGCCGGCGGCCCGGCACGCGCGCAGGATTATCCCACCCGTGCGATCACGATCATCGTTCCGTATCCGGCCGGCGGCGGCGTCGACGCCATGGCGCGCATCGTCGCGGAAAAAATGTCGGTGGCGTTCAACCAGCAGGTCGTCGTCGACAATCGCGGCGGCGGCGGTGGCAACATCGGCGCGCGCGCGGTGGCGAAGGCCGCCCCCGACGGCTACACGCTGCTGCTCGGGCACACCGGCACGCTGTCGATCAATCCCGCGCTCTATGCCAACCCCGGCTACGACCCGCGCAAGAATTTCTCCGGCATCGGCCTGATTGCAGCGATGCCGGTCGCGTTGATCGCGCATCCGTCGTTTCCGGCCAAATCCATCGCCGACGTGATCGCATATGCCAAGGCGCAGCCCGGCAAACTCAACATCGGGACCTCCGCCATTGGCACCGGCGGCTACATGACCGCGGAACTGTTCAAGGCCGTGGCCGGCATCGATGCGCAAATCGTGCCTTACAAGGGCACCGCGCCGCTGATGAATGATCTCCTCGGTGGCCACGTACCGGTCGCCTTCGGCGTGCTGCCGCCGGCGATGGGCAACCTCGAGGCGGGAACCCTGCGCGCAATCGCGGTGACGAGCCCGACCCGCTTCAGCCTGTTGCCGAATGTGCCGACCGCCGATGAGACCGGCATGCCCGGCTTCATTGCCGTGCTGCATTATGGGTTGGTGGCGCCGAAGGGTACGCCGCAGGGCGTCATCGATCGGCTCAACAAGGAGCTGCGCGCGCTTGCGACCGCGGACGAAGTCAAGAAGCGCATCGCGACCGAGGGCGGCGACCCGCTGATTTCGTCGCCGGCCGAGTTTGACGCGGATATCGCCAGCGAAATGGACAAGTGGGGCGCGCTGGTCAGGAAACTCAATTTGAAAGTGGAATAGGAGCGTACCATGATGATGCGCAGGTCGATGCGGGCCGCGATCGCGGGTTTGCTGCCGACGTTGCTTTTCGCGCCCATGGCATCGTCGCAAGTGCGCGACGCGGTCTATCGCGGCACGCTGGTCTGCGACAAGCTGCCGTTCTTTGAAACGGCCGCGCGCGAGGCGATCGAGGTTTCCATCAAGGGCTCCGTGGCGCGCTATATCCACATCGTGCGCGAGCGGACCGAGACCTCGTTCGAGGTCGGTACCGGCACGCTCGAGGGCCAGACCCTGTCGTTGAAAGGCGGCTGGAGCGGTGAAAGCGAAAGCTACGAATCAAATTACGGCGGCGCCTTCGTGCGGCGCAGCGCGAGGCTCACCGGTACGCAGACCTGGACCCACGAGGGCAAGACCTATACGCGCAAATGCGAGGGCGCGATCAAGCGGCCGTTCGCGGTGTTCCTGCCCGGGGAAGCCAAGGAATAGGCGTGATCGCCCAGCGTTAGAAGATTTCCACTCCAGCCCGAGCCGCCGCGTTATTGTTTCTTCAGGTCCTGAGCCGCGCGATCGAGAATGTCGATGACGCGCCCTTTTGCATCGGGGCTGCTGCGCAGCAGTTCGCGTACCGTTTCGCTCAGATCCTGAAAGGCGCCGCGCACCGAACCGGGCATCCCGCGGTCGCCGCGCGCGTCAGCATCCTCCCGTTCGCGGTGGCGCGTGAT
>JBGPOB010000246.1:0-5776 GCA_041487815.1 Xanthobacteraceae bacterium
ACCAGCGCGGAATCGACCAGTTTGCCGATCCGGATATCGACATCGATGTTCTGCTCCACCAGATCGACAACATGGTTGGACAGGAGCAGATCGACCTTGATCTCGGGATATTGCGCCAGAAACTTCGGCAAGGCGGGAACGAGATATTGGTGCCCAACCAGCATCCGCGAATGGACGCGCAGCGTGCCGCGCGCGACAGACTGCAGTTGCGCGACGCTTTCGTTGGCGTCGGCAACTTGCTGCAGAATCTGCTCGACCTTGCGGCAGTAAATTTCACCCGCCTCCGTCAGGGTCAGCTTGCGGCTGGTGCGGTTGAGCAGTCGGACGCCGAGGCTTTCCTCAAGCGCGCTCATGTGCCGCGATACCGAAGCCGGAGAGAGGCCAAACTGCCGCCCCGCTGCCGACAAATTGCCGTTCTGGACGACTCCGACGAACAGCCGCATGGTCCGCAACCATTCCACGCTACACACTCCACCGTTACACGTGGCGCAAAGATGTACCGAAGATCTTCGGCGTCGCAAGGGGTTTTCGGGCTTCCGCATGCCTTTTCATCGAGCGAAAAGATGCTGCTTGGCGGCCACTGATTTCGTTTGGCGGGGTGGCCTGCTACCAAAACACGGCGTCATCCGGGAGAAGGCCCGTGGCAACCGGCCGGTACGTGAGCGATCTTGATCGGGGTGATGTGCTTGGTCCGGTCGAGTACACTTTGAGCCCCTTCGTGGTGCGCGAGTATTGCCACGCGGTCGAATTGCATCACGAGTTTTTCCAGGGCGTCGAGAATCAGATCGCGCCGCCGACGCTGATCCACCTCGAAAAGTTGCGCCTTTATCGTCACGCGTGCCCGGCGGGCACCGGGCCAAGCGCGCGCGTGCATGTCGAATACGACGCCACGTTTTACGAGCCAGTCCGCGTTGGTGAGCCGCTGCGCGTGGGGGGCAAGGTCACCGACCGCTATCTCAAGCGCGGCCGCGACTATGTGCAGATCGACATGGAGTTGCGCTCCGCAATGGACGGCAGGCTGCTCGTGACCTATCGCGACACGGTGATCCTGTCCTATCAGCCGAAGGAAGCCGCGGCATGAGCACCGAACTCAGGATCGGTTCGGAGCTGCGCTCGGCGCCGCGCCCGATGACGCGCGAGCGCATGCGTTGGTATGTCGATGCGCAGGCGACGGTAGCCGCCGATAACGGCCGCATCGCCACCCAGGACCCGACCATCCACGACGACGATGATTACGCTAAGAAGCAGGGCCTCCCCGGCATCATCGCAGACGGGATGATTTCAACCAACTGGATCATGGGCCTGCTGCTCGACGCGTTCGGGGCGGATTTTGCCCGCAAAGGCAAGCTGCGCACGAAATACATCGCGCCGATCCACGAAAACCAAATTGTCATATCTTGCGCGCGCCTCACATCGATCGAGAAGGCGTCCGAGGGCGATACGGCCTTTCATTTTGACGTCTGGTGCGAGGACGATTCTCAGGTGAAGCTCACGGTCGGCGAAGCACTCGTATATTCATCGCGCCGCTAACGGCAGGTTACTTGGAGGTACACTTGGCGCGCGTTCTCGATGGCATCCGAGTTCTGGACTTCTCGCGTGTCTTCGCGGGCCCGGCGGCGACGCAGATCCTCGGTGATCTCGGCGCCGATGTCATCAAGCTGGAACAACCCAATGGTGGGGACGAGGCGCGCTATCTCGGCGTCGACAATCAGGAGTTGAAGAAATTCGGCGGCGTCAGTCCGTCCTTTCTTGCACTTAACCGCAATAAGCGCAGCATCGCCATTGATTTATCGTGCGATGCCGGCCGTGAGGTTACGCTAGCGCTTGCGGCAAGATCCGATGTCATCGTGCACAACTTCCGACCCGGTACGATGCTCAAGTTTGGGCTCGGCTACGAGGCGGTTCGTACGCTCAATCCGGGCGTCATCTATTGCGAGTTCACGGCGTATGGCCAACAAGGGCCGATGGCCCATGTTGGCGCCAACGATCTCGCGCTGCAGGCCCACAGCGGGCTTATGAGTTTGACCGGAGAACGAGGCCGACCTCCGGTTCGCGTCGGCACCGCGGCGATCGATTTACACGGGAGCCTGGCGATCGTCAGTGCGGTGCTTGCCGCGCTTCTGCACCGCGAGCGAACCGGCGAAGGGCAGCAGGTCGAGACGTCGCTGCTGCTCTCATCGGCGCATCTGCTGAACTATTTCTACACCGAATATTGGATGGACGGCACGGTTCGTGAACCGATGGGAACCGCCAATCATCTGAGCGTGCCCAATCAGGTCTTTCCGGCCGCGGATGGTGGCGTGGTCATCATCGCGCCCACCGACGAGATGTGGCAGCGATGTGTCGATGCGCTCGATCCGAAGCGCCTCGACCGTCCCGAGTTCAAGACGACGCTGGATCGATTGCGCAATCGCGACCTGCTGGTCGAAACGCTGAGTGCCGTGACGCGGGAGATGCCGGCGCGCGAAGTGGTTCGACGATTGGGATCTGTCAAAGTCAACGTGGCAAAGGTCAATTCCGTCGGCGAGGCGGCCGATCACGAACAGTTGGCGGCCATCGGCGGCATCGTGGAATTTGAAGTGGCGGGCCGGCCGGTGAAGGCGGTTGCGTCACCGTTCAAGCTAGCTGGCGCGCCGGCCGCGGTAAATCGTCCGCCGCCAAAACTCGCAGGCGAGGCCGATGTCATTCTTGCAGAGATTGGATTTGATAATAGGCGGATTAATGCGCTACGGGAGCAAGGTGCGTTCGGCAGGATCCAAAAAGCATGAGTGTTGAACAAGTTTCAGAGCTCAGCGTCGGCGTTTATCGCCGCGACCAGCGCCGGCACACAGATCGTGCAGGTGTGAATTGAAATCGCGCTTGCAAGCTGAAGAACTTCGCTGATCTCTTCCTTCGTTGCCTCAAGCTGCAACGCGCGCCTGATATGCGCGCGGATCCCTTTTGCGTCCAGCAATGCCGGTGAAGCACTCACAGCAAGCCCAATAAACTCGCGCACTTTCGGCTCAAGTGGGCCAGCAGCCCACGCAATCGACCGGTAGCTCAGAAATCCATCGATAAAGTCCGGGGCGATTTTCATTAACGCGTCGGCTCCATCGGGCCATGTGCCGACTATTGCCACGAACTGCTCCTTGATTCGCCTTTCATCGTTGTTCAAGTCGGCCGTATCCTCGCCGGCGGCATTGAGTTCTTCGACCAGGATCGGCATGGCAGTGGTATGGGTCTGATGCGCTGACTCGCAGGTGGCGAGAAGGATCACCTGGATTACCTCCTCCTTGGTCGCGCCGAGCTTGAGTGCTTGCTCGATGTGGCGGCGCGCTCCGCTCTCGTAAAGGTGTGCGACTGATCCATCGACGGCGATGTAGATGAACTCACGCACCTTGGGCGCCAAATGTTTAGACTGCCAGGGCGCGGATTGGAACTGAAGGTATGCTTCCAGAAATTGCGGGCTGAGATCAAGCAGGCCCTCATGAAAAGGATGCCAGTAGCCGCGGTGGGTAAGGACCTCCTTTTTGAGCTCATCGAGATCGATTGTTGGTTTCATCTAAACGCAATCCATTTTGTTGGTATGGTGACAGGGTGACCAAGCTGTTTGGTCGGAGGCTCTAGACGTCCCGGTATGCTCTAATAAAGTTTTCCGGTAGTTGCGCATAGAATAGACCGGTGCAGATGTCATCGCTGTTCAAGTTCACAGTTTCCCTGATCCCTCGCTTAAAATCCCAGTTTGATTCAAAAAATCCCTGTTCGGTAGTTTAGGGAATTCAGCTGCAATCTATTGAATTCAGCCGTCTACTTGGCGTCGATAACCGCAGCTAGTGACCGGAATTTGCGAAATTGCCTGTAAATTTCCCCTGTTAGAGGGAAAATGCCACGGAGACTGGTTCGATTCGAACTGCGTCGTCCGCCACTCACACACCACGCGTGCCTTACAGGCGAACGCGCAACAAGTGCGCGATTTCACCGATGATGCCGCGCCGGAACAAAAGAACGCAGACGACGAAGATCGCGCCTTGGATCACCGACACCCATTCCCCGACCTGGGCAAGATAGTTCTGCATCGCGATGATGACGATGGCGCAGACGATCATGTCGCAGCTCGATACCACGTAAGGGATCCGACGAATGACCGGTTCGCATTTCAGAAGAAAGTCCGCAATTGCAGACGATGATCCGCGTCGCAGCTGCGTCCGTTAGGCGCCATTCAGGTCATTTCGAACACGGGCCGGCATGACCGCTTCACCCAAATGAACGGAGATCTCTAACACCGGCAGGCGGGCGCTTCGTTGGGGGAGCATATGGAATGTCGTGCAAACGTCTAGAGTCCGGCCAGGCGGGCAGCGATCTTGGTTGGCGCCCAATCGGCCTTGAGCCCCAGGTCGGCGAGAACAATCTGAGCGGCGTTGTATCCGGGTAGGCCGGTAACGTTGCCGCCCGGATGGCTGCTCGATCCGCAGAGATACAGTCCTGACAGATGCGCGCGATAGTTTCCCGCTCCCGGAAACGGCCGGTCGTAACCGACCTGCCCGTTGGTAAACGCGCCGACCAGAAGATCGCCTTCGCGCATGTTCGGCAGGCTCCGCGCGGTATCGAGCGGTGTGCGCGTGAAGGAATCGATCACGGCGTCGCCAAGATTGGGCGCATGGCGTTTCCACAGATCAAGCATGCTACGGCCGTGTTCCATGCCGGCGCCATTCCAATTGTCCGCGTCGCCATGAAGGCGATACGGCAGCTTTTCCCACATGAAGGCGGTGTGCTTGCCATCCGGCGCTTGGCTTGGATCGAACAAGGTCGGGCACGCCCCCCACATTACGGTGGGCGGAATGGTGCCGGCTTCATGGTGCCGTACGATCTCCATGAACTGGTCGATATGATCGAGCCCCATGATCACCATGAAGGCGCGATCAAGTTCGGGATATCTGTCGCGCGCGGCATAGCGCGGCGGATCGCGCAAATTAAGATTGAGCGCGAACAGAGGCGCCAGCAGATTGTATTGAAATGCCGACGCGCGATCCCGCACCTCCCGAGGCACGAGGCTTTCGTCGAGCAGGTCGATAAATGTCTGCTGCGGGTTGAGCGAGGACACGACGAATTGCCGTGCACGCAGAACCTCGCCCTCGCGAGTTTCCACTCCGACGGCCTTGCCAGCTTCGACCAGAATCCGCCTCGGTTCCGTCGACAGACGGATTTCGCCGCCACCCTCTCGCACAGCCGCTTCGAGTGCGCGCGCCAGCGCCACAGTCCCGCCACGCGACATCTGCGCCTTCGCGGGGCTTGCCAGCAGCGCAGCAATATGGTGGCCAAAGCCGCGAACACGCAAATCGACTTCGCGCAATCCGTTGAAAAATAGCAATCCGGCCTGCACCGTCGGATGCTCGAATTCCTGATGAACGAATTCAAGCGGTGACAATGCGCTAACCTTCAGAAGGTGGCGTCCGGCGGCGCTCTTGGAGAGGAGCATGCGGCGCTCCGTCACTGGCAGTGGCGGTGAGCGACTTTCCGGCGCCAGGATATTTTGCACGATGGGGATAAATTCGCTTTGCCAGCGCCGCAATGTCTCCGCGTCGTGCGCGCTGAATTCGGCAAACGAATCAATAGTCCGCTTGATGTCGGTCCACCATTCGAGCGCGCGATTGTCGCTCGTCAGCAATGCGACGTTGAGTTCAGGCTCGATGTAGTGCGCACCTTGCCGCTTGAGTTCAAGATCGGCGTACCATGGCATGGTTGTGATCGAGCGCTGGAAGAAGGCGTGCGTGTTGTGCAGGAAGCCGGGATGTCGCGG
>JBGPOB010000247.1:0-5752 GCA_041487815.1 Xanthobacteraceae bacterium
AGAATTTTCAACACCTCATTCCTCCCTACCAGCGATACCCCTCGCTGTTTTCATCGCGATAGTGCGGCAACCGGAATTTACGGTCAATCGTGACCGCAGCCCCGTTACGCCTGAAGCAATATCGAGTTTCCAGCGTTATTGCAGCGTCGGCCCCTTCAGCAGCCGGCTGCGATCCGAAGACGTAACGCGGATCTCAAGCGTGCGGCCGTCGCGGTTGATTGTCAGCGGCACCTCCACGCCGGCGTGCCCCAGCGCCCAGATACGGCGGAACAGATTGCCGAGATCGTCCACGGTGGAGCCGCCGACGGCCAGAATGACATCGCCGGCGCGCAGGTCGGCGCGCTGTGCGGGGCCCTTGGCGGCAAGGCCGACAATTACGACGTGGTCATCGGTTTCAGTCGCATAAAGACCAAGCCACGGACGCGGCGGATGCTTGGGGCGGCCGGCGGAAATCATGTCATTGAGGATCGGCTTCAATAGATCGATGGGGACGATCATGTTCAAATTTTCCGCTGCGCCGCCGTCGGACGCCTGCTGCAATTGCAGCGATCCAAGACCCAGGAGTTCGCCCGCCGACCCAATCATCGCCGACCCGCCCCAGTTCGGGTGCGAGGGCGCCGTGAAGATTGCCTCGTCCAGCACATATTCCCAATAGCCAGCGTATTCCTGCCTCGCAACCACGCGAGCCACGAGCGAATGCCTGCGCCCGCCCGCTCCGCCGATCACGACCGGCGCGCCAATGCGTATGTCACCCGAATTGCCGAGCGGCAGTATCGGCGCATCAACGCGCGCCAGCGCCTGCACCAATCCAAAGCCTGTCTCCTGGTCATAGCCGAGAACTGTGCCGGGGAACGCGCGACCATCGCCGAGCTTCAACCAAACCGATTCAGCTTCGGTGATCAGGTACCCGATCGTCAGCACGATGCCTTCGCGAATGAACACTCCGTTGCCGCCACGTTCTGTTCCGAGCGTCTCGGCCGTAAAGGCATCGGCAGGAACGATCGCATGCAGACCCACCACGGCGGCAAGCGCCCGGTCCAAGTCGTACCGAAAATCTTCGGGCTTCGGCTGCACGGATTGTGGAAATTCCCAATCGCCCACGGAAGACATTGGAGCTCCCTCGATTGAAGGTGATCCCAATTGCAACACTACCGCGCCAGGCCGATTGGTCAACGCGGGAAGCCGTTCGTCAAGCACTGATACCGGCGCGGGCCCCGAGAGGCCGCAGCACCTGATATGATGCGCTGGCTGCGATCGAAACCGGATTTCAACACTACAAAAACGCGCGAACGCGACCGGGGTAGCGCAATCAGCCAGTTTCGGGATAACTTGCCGATCAATTTGCGGTTCCTGGATAACATCCTGATGATTCGCGGCCTCATCGTTGCCGGCATCCTTCTGACCGAACTTTCAACGGCCGCCGGCGCGGTGGATTTTTTGCCCCCACAAGTGATGAACGCCAACATCGACTGGGATGGTGCGCGCCGCAGCGTTTCGCAAATCAGGTCACTCAACTCGGCTGTCGCGGCGATCGATATCGAATTTCAGGATGCAATCCTCGTGCGCCTCAATGCCGCTGTCAGCCGGTACTTTCCGGGCATCAGCAAAAGCAGCGTTCCGGTCTTGCTACCGCTCGATCCGGAAGCGGCACTGCGCGGCGCGCAGAACAATGAACATGAAGCGCCCACAAACGGATTTCGTCGGCAATTCTTTTACGCCGGGTCCACCGGCTATGACGCCGCGTTTTCACTATCGCCCGGATTTGCGGCGGACATCACCGACCGCCAGCCCAAGGAAGACTTGAGCATTCTTATCTCTGGATTTGCCCTGCTCTACCAGCTTGACGCCCCAGCCGGTGCATCCGTGGCGCCGGCGAAAGATCTTGCAGCGGCGTATCCCGGAATCCGGCGCGTATGGCTTGAAAGCAACGTTCGCTACACCTTCGAGCGTTACGGCGTTACTTACGTGGTCTCGATGCTGTGTCTGGAGGGCACGGCACGCGGACGCTGGATCTCCTGCCGAGACGCAGACCGGATCATTGCGCGCTTCCTGAACCAATTGCATATCGCGGGCGGATCACCGCAGCGTGTTACCGCCGAACCGATCAACACTGTCGATCGCCCCACGGCGGCGTCGGCGGACTTTAGCTATGGCCGCCCTGGCCAGTTGATCCGGAACACCGGCAGCGGCGGCGGAAATGGCCGCGAGGACTGGACTGTTTACGCCAAGGTACATTTTCCATTGGCGCAGGCGCCGGCGTACGCCAATTCGCAATCGTTCATGCACTGGGGCAATTGCGACCTGACCGGTCGAACCTCGCGCTCATCTGAGAAGGGCGCGCCCTATCGCTGCAGGATCAATGACAAGCCGCTGATCTTCGACGAATCCGCGCCGGAAAACCGTTCGTATCCATGGCGCGATAATTTCTGCGAACACCGCGGCTATTTCGTCGGCCAGTGTCCCAACGGGCGCGGTCACCAGGGTCAGGATATCCGTCCCGCCACCTGCAAGCTGCGCAACGAGGGCGCGGACCGCTGCCAACCTTACCAGGATGCGGTTGTGGCGGTGCGCGACGGCATGATCCTGAGGGCGCTCCGAACGCAGTCGCTCTACCTTATTGTAAACGCGCCGGGCGAACGCCTACGGTTCCGCTACCTTCACATGAACCCGAAGCACCTCGACGACAACGGGTTGGTGAATGGACGCATGGTGCGCGAGGGCGAGACACTCGGCATGGCCGGCAACTTCGACCGGTTTGAAAACGGCACCACCTACCATGTGCACTTCGACATGCAGGTGCCGACCCGCGACGGCTGGGTCTACGTCAATCCCTACACGACGCTGGTTACGGCGTATGAACGGCTGATCGGCGGACGCGGACAGATGACCGACGACGCATCGGCGCCGTCGGCAAGGAATCCAAATACCTCAGACTCGGCGGAACCGTCAGCGGTCGGGGAAGGATCGGCAATTTCCGGCGAATCCGAACCGCCGGCCGGCGCGAGCGCGACGCCCGCGCGTGGTATAAGCGCTCTGCCCGAAAATCCGCTCGGGCTCGCAAGGGACGCCGCGCGTGAACGTGAAACCGAAAAGAAGATCGAACGTGCCAACCTCCAGTGCAAGGCGGGCGTTTCTGCGCGACGCGGGAGCCGCGGTTGCGAGCCTCGTGCTTCCAGGCACCGCGGCGGCGCAAAGCACGGCGTTCGAAAGCTGGGTCGTAAGATTTCGCCCGCGCGCCATCGCACGGGGCGTGTCGGAAGCAACCTACAATCGCGTCATGATCGGGTTGAAGCCCGACACCTCGGTGTACGACGAGCGCAATAATCAGGATGAGTTCAAGGAACAGCTCTGGCAATACATCAACCGACGCGCTTCGGATTGGCGCATCATCACTGGCAAGGAACGCAACAAAGAGTACGCGTCGCTGCTCACGCGCATTGAGAAAGATTACGGCGTCGACCGATATATCATGCTGTCGCTATGGGGCATCGAGTCGAGCTTCGGTGACGTCATCGACAATCCCAAGTACATGCGTGCAGTGATCCCGGCACTTGCCGCGCTCGCATTCGGCGAGCCGCGCCGGCGCAAATATTGGGAACAGGAGCTGATCAACGCGCTGATCATCGTCGAGAAACGTTGGAGCGAGCCGAAACAAATGATCGGCTCCTGGGCCGGCGCCATGGGCCATACGCAATGGATGCCGGAAGTCTGGCTGCATATGGGTGTCGACTACGACAAGGACGGGCGGATTTTTCCATTCGGCCCGCCCGATGATGCAATCGCCGGTACCGCGCGCTATCTCGTGCAGCGCGGGCGTTATAGGCCCGGCGAGGCCTGGGGCTGCGAGGTCAAACTACCCGGCAAGATCAAATCCAACCAGTCGGCGGTCAGAACCTATGCGCGATGGCAGGAACTTGGCGTCGTACGCGCCGACGGAACGCCCTTCGCCCGGCCGGCCGACCAGGTACGGCTACGGGTCCCGGCTTCGGGCGGCCCGGCCTTTTTGATCGGCCAAAATTTTTCGGCGGTCATGAGCTACAATCCCGCGTTCAGTTATGCGCTCGCGGTCGTTCACCTTGCCGATCGCATCGCCGGCGCCGACACATTCGTTCGGCAATTTCCGGGCGGCGAGCGCCCGCCGACACTCGCCGAGGTCCAGGAAATCCAGCGCCGCCTGAACGATCTCGGATTCAACACCGGCGGTATCGACGGCCGCACCGGTCGCGACACTTTGCGCGCCGCGCGAGCCTACCAGCGCAAGGTTGGAATGCAGCCCGCGGACGGGTATCCCGGGCTGGCGCTGCTCGCCCGGTTGCGCAAGGGCGCTTGATCGGCTTGGATCAGGCGCGCACTGTCTCGCCCCCGACCATTTCTCGTGGAAAGCTCCCCTACCCATGACCACAGCCCGACGTGACGCGGCCGGTGCCCGCAAGTCCCGGAGTGCGACCGACACCGGCACGCTGGAGCGACCGGTGAACACCGGCGCCAATGCGCCAGCCTTCGGCAGCGACGTCGCGGCGGAGGCGCTGCGCGATCTCGGCGTTCCCTATATCGCGCTCAATCCGGGCGCGAGCTTTCGCGGCCTGCATGATTCCATCGTCAACTACCTCGGCAACAGCGCGCCGCAGATGCTGCTGTGCCTGCACGAGGAGGCAGCGGTCGCCATCGCGCATGGCTACGCCAAGGTTACCGACAAGCCGATGGCCGCGGCCGTGCATTCCAACGTCGGGCTGATGCACGCCTCAATGGCAATGTTCAACGCCTGGTGCGATCGCCTGCCCGTGATCGTGCTGGGCGCGACCGGTCCGGTCGACGCCGCCAAACGACGGCCCTGGATTGACTGGATTCACACCGCCCGCGACCAGGGAGCGCTGGTGCGCCACTACACCAAGTGGGACGACCAGCCCGCCTCCCCCGCGGCCACGCGCGAGGCGATCCTGCGCGCCGGATGGATCGCCAACACCGTTCCGAAGGGTCCGGTCTACGTCAACCTCGACGCCGATCTGCAGGAAACGAAGTTGGCGGAACCGTTGCCGACGATTGATCCGGCGCGGTTCATGCCGCAGGTCGCAACCGGCGCCCCGCAGGGCCTGCTACGCAAGACCGCGGACATGCTGCTCGCTGCGCGCAGGCCCGTTATCCTGATTGGCCGGGTGACGCGCGATGCTGACGCCTGGAACCGGCGCGTCGCGCTGGCCGAAATACTCGGCGCGCAAGTCGCGACCAGCTTGCATTGCGGAGCCGGATTCCCGACCGACCACGCGCTGCATATCGAACCGCCGACGACGTTCAACGGTCCCGGCCTTACTCAGGCGCTCAAGGAAGCCGACGTCATCCTGAGCCTCGACTGGGTCGACCTCGGCGGCACGTTCAAGGCATTGAACGGACAGCCCGCTGCAAAGGTCATTCAGGTTTCCATGGACCATCATGTCCACAACGGCTGGAGCATGGATTACATGGCGCTGCCTTGCGCCGACATCATGATCGCGGCCGATGTCGATGAAGTCGTGCGCGGCCTGCTCGATGCCATCGGCACGAGGGCGAAGCGCGCAAAGCCCACGCTCGTTCCTGCGCCGAAGTCCGACGTCGAGCACGACGATGGTCCACTGGCGATGCGGCATCTTGTGAGCGAGCTGAGAAAAGCCGTCGGCAATCGCCCGACCTCCCTGACCCACCTGACAATATCCTGGAACGGCGCCTGGTGGCCGTTCCGGCATCCGCTCGACTATCTTGGTAACGACGGCGGCGGCGG
>JBGPOB010000248.1:0-5751 GCA_041487815.1 Xanthobacteraceae bacterium
AAGCAGCCCATCAAAATCGTCTCGCGCAAGAGACGTCGCCCTATCTGCTGCAGCACCAGCACAACCCCGTCGAGTGGTGGCCCTGGGGACCCGCTGCGCTTGCTGAAGCCAAGCGCAGCAACCGGCCGATCTTGCTCTCGGTGGGCTACGCAGCTTGTCACTGGTGCCACGTGATGGCGCACGAGAGTTTTGAGAACGAAACCACCGCGCGCGTAATGAACGAGCTGTTCGTCAACATCAAGGTCGATCGCGAAGAGCGCCCCGACATCGATCAGATCTACATGAATGCGCTGCATCTCCTTGGTGAGCAAGGCGGCTGGCCGCTGACGATGTTCTTGACTCCCGACGGCGGGCCGGTGTGGGGCGGCACCTATTTCCCCAACACGGCGCGCTATGGTCGCCCGGCGTTCGTCGATGTGCTGCGCGAGATCGCGCGGCTGTTCCGCGATGAGCCGGACCGTATCGCGCGTAATCGTGCAGCGCTGATGGAACGCCTCGCCGCTGCGGCACGCCCAGAAAACAAGGTCGTCATCGGTCCGGCGGAGCTCGACCAGGCGGCGGCCTCGCTCGCGCGCATGATGGACCCGGTCAACGGCGGATTGCGCGGTGCGCCGAAATTTCCACAAAGCCCGATGCTTGAGTTCCTGTGGCGCGCAGGGCTGCGCCGCAATGACCAACGCTTCTTTGATATCGTTGAGAAGACGCTCGACCGCATCTGCGAAGGCGGCATCTACGATCATCTTGGCGGCGGCTTTGCGCGCTACTCCGTCGACGAGCGCTGGCTGGTGCCGCACTTCGAGAAAATGCTCTACGACAACGCCCAGCTGCTGGAACTTCTCGCGCTTGCGTTTGCGCGCAGCGGCAAGGAACTGTTCCGTACCCGCGCACGCGAAACCGTCGGCTGGCTGACGCGTGAGATGACGACCGCTACCGGTGCGTTTGCGGCCTCGCTCGACGCCGACTCAGAGGGCGAGGAGGGAAAGTTCTACGTCTGGTCGCTGGCTGAAATCGAGGAGACGCTAGGCCAGGAGCATGCTGCCTATTTTGCTGCGCATTATGACGTTTCCACCGAAGGCAACTTTGAGGGCACAAATATCCTCAATCGCCTCAAGGATTTACCGCGCAGCATGGAAGACGAGGCCAAACTCGCCATGCTGCGGACCAAGCTGCAGCAAAGGCGGGCAGGGCGGGTACGGCCCGGCTTCGATGACAAGGTGCTGGCCGACTGGAACGGCTTGATGATCGCGGCCCTCGCCAATGCCGCAACGCTTATTGGCGAGCCGGACTGGATCGCGCTTGCACAACGCGCCTTCGACGCCATCGCTCGGCACATGGCCCGTGGTGACCGTCTCGGCCATGCCTGGCGTGCGGGCAAGCTGGTGTTCCCCGGGCTCGCATCCGATCATGCCGCCATGGTGCGCGCCGCGCTGGCGCTCCATGAGGCGACCGGCGAGCAGACTTATCTTGATCGCGCTGTCGCCTGGCAGCGTGCGCTCGACCGGCATTACCTCAATGCCGCGACCGCGCGCTACTACCTCACCGCCGATGACGCCGAGGCGCTGGTGGTACGGCCGCAATCGACACTTGATGAAGCAATCTCCAATCCCAACGGCCTGATCGCCCAAAATCTCGTGCGGCTGTCCGTGCTGGCGGGCGATGACCAATGGCGCATCAAAGCGGACGCCATGCTCGACGGTCTGCTGCCGTTGGCGGCGGAAAACTTGTTCAGCCACGTCAGCCCGCTGAACGCACTCGACCTGCGCTTGCGCGCTGCTCAAATCGTGGTCATAGGGGAGGGCGCAACAGGCGACGCGCTCGCTGTCGCGGCGCGAAAGCTTCCCTACGTCGACCGCATCGTGCTCCGCGTGAAAACTATCGACGGCCTGCCATCGTCGCACCCCGCACGCGAAAAGGCAGCCGGCGCACCAAGCGGTGCCGCCTTTGTCTGTGTTGGCGAAGTCTGTTCCCTGCCGATGACGGAACCTTCACAGATCGCCGAGAGGGTCGCGGCCATGCAGGCGCCATCGCGGAATTAGCGTTTAGCGCGCGGCACTTGTCCGATCAATTCTTGATCGCGTTGGGCGCCGCAGCACCGTCGCCGGTCGGCACCCCCGCCTGCTTGAGAACATTGGCGAGTTGATTGAACCGGTTGAACAGATCGGCAATTGCGGTGCGGCTCAGCACCATGCGTGCCACCGGCACCTGGCGACCTTCGAGCACGCCGAGCGCGCCGGGGTCATCAAACCGCGCCACGGTAAATTCGATGCGCATCTGCTGGCCGTCGAAGACGCAGGATCGGATCGAGTCGCTGAAGGTCTCGCGAACTTCCGGCCGGTCCTGATAACGCAACTTGGCCTGCCGCGTTGGCATTTTCGCGCCCGCGCCCCCTGCTACATCTTCAGCCATTACGCACCCCGCGCGGTTAAACCCCAGATATGGCCGGCTAGGTATTCATCGACTCGAAGAATTCGCCATTGGTCTTGGTATTGCGCAGCTTGTCGAGCAGGAAGTCGATGGCGTCCATCGTGCCCATAGGATTGAGAATGCGGCGTAGAACATACATTTTCTTGAGTACGGCTGGATCGGTGAGCAGCTCTTCCTTGCGCGTGCCGGAGCGCGTGATGTCGATCGCCGGGAAAGTACGCTTGTCGGCTACCTTGCGGTCGAGGATGAGCTCTGAGTTGCCGGTGCCTTTGAACTCTTCAAAAATCACTTCGTCCATACGGCTGCCGGTATCGATCAGCGCGGTCGCGATGATGGTCAACGAGCCGCCTTCCTCGATGTTGCGCGCCGCGCCGAAGAAGCGCTTTGGCCGCTGCAGCGCATTGGCATCGACGCCTCCGGTTAGCACTTTGCCGGAGGACGGCACCACTGTGTTGTAGGCACGGCCGAGACGCGTGATCGAATCGAGCAGGATCACGACATCGCGGCCATGCTCAACCAGGCGCTTGGCTTTTTCGATCACCATTTCCGCGACCTGGACGTGTCGCGAGGCCGGCTCATCGAACGTCGAGGAGATCACTTCGCCCTTGACCGAGCGCTGCATGTCCGTGACTTCCTCCGGCCGCTCATCAATCAACAGCACGATGAGGAAGCACTCAGGGTGGTTCGCGGAAATGGCATGGGCGATATTCTGCAACAGCACGGTTTTGCCGGTGCGCGGTGGCGATACGATCAATGCTCGCTGGCCTTTGCCGATCGGCGCCACAATATCGATGACGCGCGGCGACAAATCCTTCTTAGTTGGATCTTCATGCTCCATTTTCAGCCGTTCGTCGGGATAGAGCGGCGTCAGGTTATCGAAGTTGACCTTGTGGCGGGTCTTTTCGGGATCTTCGAAATTGATGGTGTTGACCTTGAGCAGCGCAAAGTAGCGCTCGCCCTCCTTCGGACTGCGGATCTGACCTTCGATTGTGTCGCCGGTGCGCAGTCCGAAGCGGCGAATTTGCGAGGGCGACACGTAGATGTCGTCGGGTCCGGGCAGATAGTTGGCTTCCGGCGACCGCAGGAAGCCAAAGCCGTCTTGCAGGACCTCGACGACGCCTTCGCCGATGATTTCGATTTCCTTGTGGGCGAGCTGCTTGAGGATGCCGAACATCAATTCCTGCTTGCGCATGGTCGAGGCGTTCTCGACCTGATGTTCCTCGGCGAATGAAAGCAGTTCGACGGGCGTCTTGGACTTGAGGTCCTGGAGTTTCATTTCCCGCATGCGGGTGTTCCTATTGGCGGGATCGGCGGCAAAACAGCCGATCGGTAGGGAGGGGGAAGGCCGCAGGTCTAAGGCTTTGGAAAAGCTTGGGTGAGGCGAAGGCCTCTGGCCCGATGCGTCAGGTCCCGACATCCGGAACCGACTCGACTGCATCTGCCTGCGTTCAGGGAGGTAGCAAATAAATATGAAAAGATCGCGTCCGGCGCAAGGGCGTTACCGCGCCATGTGGACGGCAGACGGCCTCAGCGAAACGGTTTGAGCACCACCAGCAACACGATGACGACGATCAGAACAGTAGGTACTTCATTGATAATCCTGTAGAATATCTGAGATCTCTGATTCCGGTCAGCGGCGAAATCCTTAACCCAACGGGCAAGAAAACCGTGCAGCGCCGACATCACCAGCACCGCAACGACTTTGGCCTGAAGCCACAACTCATCGTACCAGGGCGCCTCCCACGCCATCCACAGGCCAAGCACCCAGACCACGATCATTGCCGGGTTGATGATGCCGCGAAGCAGCCGCCGCTCCATCAGCTTGAATGTTTCGGATTGCTTTGAGCCCGGCTCGGCATCGCAGTGATAAACGAACAGCCGCGGCAGATAGAGCATGCCGGCCATCCAGGCGATCACCGAAATGATGTGAAATGCCTTCACCCATTCATACATGCCACTAACCTCTGACCCGCCTCAGCATCCGTTCAACATTTTCGATTGGCGTGTCCGGCAGAATGCCGTGACCGAGATTGAAAATAAATGGCCCGTCCGCAAGCGCCGCTATGATGGCGTCGATGCTGTGGTCGAGCGCCTCGCCGCCCGCGCGCAGCACCAGTGGATCCAGGTTCCCCTGCACCGGGAGCCGCCGCTGAATTTTGTCGCGCGCATAGATTAGATCGATCGTCCAATCCAGGCTTACGGCATCGATCGGGACGTTTTCGACATAGCTCGCAAGATTCGTTCCCGCGCCGCGCGGAAAGCCGATGATCTTTGCACCAGGAACGCGCGCGCGCACGCCGGCGGCGATCTTGGCTGCCGGCGCGATACACCAGCGTTGAAATTGATCAGGAGGTAAAATTCCCGCCCATGTGTCGAAAAGCTGCACAGCATCGGCGCCGGCAAAGAATTGCCCTACCAAATACTCTACCGATGCCGTTACTAACCGATCCATCAACTCGGAAAATAAACCCGGCTCACGATAGGCGAAAAGGCGTGCAGCAGCTTGATCTACGCTTCCTTCCCCTGCAATCATATAGGTTGCGACTGTCCACGGCGCACCGCAGAATCCAAGCAATGTTGTACTAGATGGCAGGGCCTCTCGTGTCCTGCGCACTGTTTCATAGACCGGAGCCAGAATATCCGGATCGATTTTAGTTCGCAGCAGCGAAAAATTCTCGGTGTTGAGTGGTGGCGATAGCTTTGGACCTTCGCCTTCGGTAATTGTCAGTGACTGACCCAGTGCGTAAGGCACCATCAAAATATCGGAGAAAATTATCGCAGCATCAAAATTAAACCTTCGAATCGGCTGCAGTGTTACCTCACTGGCAAGCTCAGGAGTCAAACACAGTTTAAGAAAGCTTCCAGCCTTCTGCCGCAATGCACGATATTCCGGGAGATAGCGACCAGCCTGCCGCATCATCCAAATCGGTGGGCGTTTTTGTCGCTCTCCTGATAGCACCTTGAGGAGAGATTTATCGATTAGTGTCACCGTATCCTTCGCTTCAATATAACTAAGTTAGATTCTTAATTGCTGTAGTTATTAGTGCATAGCATTGGACTCACAACTCGCTATCCACACCCCATCAACAACCCACACGTACAAACCACACATACATCTAGAGCCCTATAGATTTCTCAGCTCAACACAAAAGCCTGTGGGACAATGGAAAATCAGTCGGCTTGAAGTTTCCTCCACAAGCATATTCGTTGTTGACGAGGACTTGTTCTTAGTCGTCGTAATGTGTTCCTCAGTTGTGAGTATGTGTGTGGCAAGCCTTGCCCAGTCCTCGGACCGCTTGCGCTTGCCCGCCAAGCGTGGCCTTCTCC
>JBGPOB010000249.1:0-5731 GCA_041487815.1 Xanthobacteraceae bacterium
CGCGGGCGCGCGCGCTGCACGTTTTGCGTATCGGCACGCTAGTGCCCGATTGGTTAATGAATTCTTGCGAACGCGGCATGAGGCGGAAAAATTTGCCGGGTTGACCGCGTCGGCGTGGCTGTTTGTGCCGGTCTTGGCCGCCGGGGATTTTCTCATCCGTCTGATTACTCAGAACTTTTAGCGTTGGCACGGGCTCTGCATCGCTGCCGGCGGGAGCGCGGCTTGGGAGAGCTGCGAGATGTGACCGAAGTGTCGCCACTCGGCGCACTTCAACCGCTGGGGAGCGGATCGATGCCGATATCGGAACTGGTTGGACTGTCGTTGCAGGTCGCGCTGTCGCGCCAGCTCGAAGTCGTGTCCAACAATGTCGCGAACCTGAACACCACGGGATTCAAATCGGATCACGCGTTGTTCGAAGAATTCCTGTCGCCGGAAGCGCGCCAGGAATTGTTCCCCGCCGGCGACGCGCGGGTCAGCTTCGTCAACGACCGCGGAGTCTGGCACGATTTTTCACAAGGCCCGACACAGAGTACCGGCAACCCCCTGGACGTCGCCATCGACGGTGATGCCTACCTTGTGGTGCAAACGCCGAATGGCGACCGCTATACCCGCAATGGCGCGCTGCAAACCAACGCCACCGGTCAGCTCGTCAATACCGAAGGCATGCCGGTTCTCGGCGAAAACGGCCCGATCACGCTTCAGCCCGGTGATCGCAACATCGTCATTTCGCCGGACGGCCGCGTCAGCGTCAACGAAGGCGCCAGCGTCAAGACCGAAGGATTTCGCGGCAAGTTGCGCCTGGTGCGCTTTGCGCAACCGCAGGCGCTGCAAAAGGACGGAACGAGTAATTTCCTCGCTCCCGACGGCGTCACGCCGGGGGCGGCGCCCGGCGCGCGAATTCAGCAGGGCGCGATCGAGAAATCAAACGTCAACGGCGTGCTCGAAATGACGCGCCTGATCGAAATCACCCGCACCTATACGCAGGTCTCGACGATCCTGCAGCAGCAGAGCGACCTGCGCCGCAGCGCCATTCAACAACTGTCCGACGTTCCCGCCTCCGCCTGATAAGGAAGCACCGCCATGCGCGCACTCCATACCGCCGCAACCGGAATGATGGCCCAGGAGCTCAATGTTCAGGTCATCTCGAACAACATCGCGAACATGCGCACGACCGGCTACAAGCGCCAGCGCGCGGAATTTCAGGACCTGCTGTACGAGCACGTCCGCCGCATCGGCACCCAGACTTCAGACCAGGGCAACATCCTGCCGGTCGGCATCGACCTTGGTTCCGGCGTCAAGACCGCCGGCACACCACGCATCATGACGCAGGGCGCGCTATTGCCGACCGGCAAGGATTTTGACGTTGCCATCCGCGGCGAGGGCTTTTTCAAGATTCAGGTTCCTGATGGCACGTTCGCCTATACCCGCGACGGCTCATTCGAGATGGACGCGCAGGGACGTCTCGTCACGGCGCAAGGCAATGTCGTGCAACCGGGCATCACGATTCCGCAAAATGCCAGTTCCGTCACGATCAACGCGCAAGGTCAGGTTTCAGCAATGGTGCCGGGCAATACGACGCCGACGGTGCTGGGACAATTGTCGTTGACGCGGTTCATCAATAAAGCCGGCCTGCAGGCGATCGGCGACAACCTTTTCGTCGAGACCCCCGCGTCGGGCACGCCGCAGGACGGCATACCCAACGTCGATGGCCTTGGCGACCTTCAACAAGGCAATCTTGAACAAGCCAACGTCGAGGCCGTGACGGAAATATCCGACCTGATCGCGGCGCAGCGCGCCTACGAAATGAACGGCAAGGTCATCAGCGCCACCGACCAGATGCTGCAATCAACAGCCAACCTGTTCCGCTGAGGAGCGATGACCATGCTTCGAAAACTGGCGCCGCTTTCGCTGATCGCGTTCGTTCTGTTTGCCATCGCGCGAACCGGCGCGACTGCGGCGGAGGCTCCCCGATTGAAGCCGGTGGTCGCCGTTGCGGGCGACGTGGTTCGCATTGGCGATCTCGTCGACAACGCCGGCGCGGTCGCGGATGTCGCCATCTTTCGTTCCCCCGACGCCGGCGTGACCGGCACCCTGTCCGCCAAGCAGGTGCTTGATGCCATACGCCAGTATGACCTGTTGATCGTCGATACGGCGGGCGTGAACACGATCACCGTATCGCGGTACGCACGCGAATTGCATCCTCGCGATATCGCGCGCCGCGTCGCCGAAGCGCTCGCCGAACGCTATCGGCTGGCCGATCCCAACATGCTCGACATCAATTTCGACCGCGAGCCGCGCGCGCTCTACGTCGACTCGCAAGCGGCGGACGTCTGGCAAGTCGAGCGTGCGGGCTATGATCCGCGCAGCGGCCGGTTCGAGATTTTTTTCACGGTCCCGGGCAGCTCATCCACTGGACCGGGCGTACGACGCTACGCGGGTGCGATCACAGAAATGGCCGAGACCGCGGTACTGCTGCGGCCGCTCAATCGTAGCGAAGTCGTCATGGCCGCGGACATCGTTGTCGAGCGGCGCAAGAAGTCGGACCTGCCGACGGACGCCGCCGCAACCATCGAGGACGTTGCGGGCCTGGCCGTGCGCCGAGCGTTGCGTGCAGGGCAACCCGTGCGGCGGGCGGATTTGGCCAAACCGGAGCTCGTCAAGCGCGATGATCTGGTGACGCTGTATTACGAGGTGCCGGGCATCGTGCTGACCGTTCGCGGCAAGGCACTGGCCAGCGGGGCCGAAGGCGACACCATCAGCGTGCTCAACATCCAATCGAAGCGCACCGTCCAAGGCGTCGTCGATGGCCGCGGCCGAGTTATCGTGGCCGCGGCAACGCCCATCACCGTGACCGAAAACGCGTCGGCCGGCGCCGGCCGCCATAGCGAGTGAAAATCATGCGAATATCATCGCCCGCCAGACAAACCGCCGCGCTCGCCAGTATTCTGATGATCGGATCATTGGCCGGCGGATGCGCGGCCCTCGATCGCCTGCGCCTGACCGGAGAGCAACCTCCCTTGTCGAAAATCGACAATCCGACGGCACACCCCGGGTACAAGCCGGTGCAAATGCCGATGCCGACGCCGCAGGCGGCCTCTTACAATCCCAATTCGCTCTGGCGCAATGGATCACGCGCATTCTTCAAGGATCAGCGCGCGCGCCAGGTCGGCGACATCCTGACGGTCACGGTCAACATCACCGACAAGGCAGCGATCGCCAACGAGACGCAGCGCAGTCGGGCCAACAAGGAGGATTCGGGCGTCACCGATTTCTTCGGCAAGAAGAAACTGCCGGTTCTGAACAGCGTCCTGCCCACGAAATTGTTGTCCGCGGACTCGACCTCGTCTTCCGACGGAAAGGGCTCCGTCAACCGGCAGGAGGCATTGCAAACGAACGTCGCAGCCGTCGTCACGCAGGTACTCCCGAACGGCAATCTCGTGGTCGAGGGCAAGCAGGAAATTCGCGTCAACTACGAAATTCGCGAACTGGTGGTTGCCGGCATCGTGCGGCCGGAGGACATCCAGAGCGACAACACCATCGATTCAACGAAAATCGCGGAAGCGCGCATCGCCTACGGCGGCCGTGGCCAGCTCTCAGATGTGCAGCAGGCGCGCTATGGCCAGCAAGTGATGGATGTGATCCTGCCGTTCTAGAGCGCATTTAGTAAAAGTGGAACCTTGTTTTTCCCGGCAGCCAGAACTCCCCCGCCGTTCCTTCGTCCGCGGAAGTGGAACGGCGAACCAACGCGGCCTCCGGCGTCTCCCCGTCGGAGGCCGCGAACCTTTCGATCGCCGCAACGGTGCGCGCTAGAGTCTGATCAACTCGCATTTAATCGGGCTGCCCTACTAACATATTGATTTTGGGTGTGATCTTTTCCGACCTTGCTTCGCCCGCCGAAGCGGGCTTCGCGAAGGCGGGAAAGTCTGCAACCCCCGGAACAAGTCCGGGGGCAGGCTTTTTCGGGATCACACCCTAGCCGCCGCGACCGCGGCCCAGCGCCTCCGCCATCGCCCTGAAAACCTCGGTATTGTCCATCTGCCCATGCACGTTCTCGCTGCCGGGCGCGGACGCCGTGAGCACCACGTCCTCGCCGAAATGCACGCTCGCGTTCACCGCCGCGGGAAGATTTCCAAATCGCAAGACGACGCCCGGCGGATTGCGACGGCGCTTGTTGTAGAGGCCCGCGGGCGATCTCGAAGCGTTGCGACCGTTTCCGCCATTGCCAAGCCGGCTATAGCGGGCAAAGCAGCGGCGGCCAGGATCATGCCCAAATCAAAATCCCGGCCATGCCGGCCGATTCAACCGGCCCGATCAGACCCTATTCGTCCCGATAGACGCGCTCGCGGCGTTCGTGCCGCTCCTGGGCTTCAATCGACAGCGTCGCAATCGGACGTGCTTCAAGCCGTTTGAGGGAGATCGGCTCGCCGGTTTCCTCGCAATAGCCGTAGTTACCGTCGTTGATACGCTGGATCGCGGCATCGATCTTGGCGATCAGCTTGCGTTGCCGGTCACGCGCGCGCAACTCGATGGCGCGGTCGGTTTCCGATGACGCCCGGTCGGCGACGTCGGGATGATTTTGATTCTCGTCCTGAAGATGCTGCAGCGTCTCCCTCGCCTCTTTCAGAATTTCCTCGCGCCAGTCGAGCAATTTTTGGCGAAAATACTCGCGCTGACGGTCATTCATGAAAGGCTCTTTTGGGGATGGCCGATAGGTTCTTTCCGCTGTGAGGCTCATTCCACGTACCACTCCCTACGCCCGCCGAAGCGGTCTCGACCCGCGGGCGGCGTTATATAGGGGTAGCAAATTGCTGACAACTGCGGCGTGACGGTCTCGGCCGGCGACGGGAATCGCGCGGTTTGGCCTTGTTCAGACCGGCCGGTCCGCCCCCATTTTCGCGAGTTCGACCTCGACCCGCAGCTCGATCTCCGCCAGGACGCCGTCCAGGTTGCGGTCGCCCGACGTGTCCTTCAGGCCGGCTGCAACCGCCTTGAGGCGGCTCAATGTCGCGGGACTGAGCGTACCGCCGAGGAGCCCGAGTTTAAGCTCCTCCAGCGTATCAAGCGCGGTGCGGCCGCGCGTAACCGCGCGCCGTCGGCGCTCAGTCGGGTCGTCCACGCTCTGCAGCGCAAGCAACGCATCGATTCCGCCGACGGTACGAACGTGGCTGGTGGAACTGGGCGCCATGCCGGCGTCATCGTGCGGCAGCGAGAAAGTACCGGATTTTGCCTTGCGGGCGGCCGGCGCGGATGCCGCGCCAGCGGTCCCTAACGCGCCATAGATGCGCATGCACCTGCTCCCCGCGACGGCGACTGCCGTTCCGCCACCGTCACAAAACAGGGTTAACGGATGGTAAACACCCGGCAGCAATTGCCGGCTGCGGCAAGCCCTGCCGGGCCCACGACTGCAAACGCGTTCTGGTCTGGAACAAATTTACTTTACAATACAGATAGTTATCCATCACCGGGAGATTGGCACAGCACTCGCATCGAAGATGCTGGTCCGACCTCATCGGGGGAGAACGAGATGGCGAGGACACTGCGGGGCGCAATCGCAACGATTGCCACGGTGTCGATGTTGGTTTGCGCAGCGTCAGCCGCGCAGGCGGCTTCACGCATCAAGGACCTCGCCAACGTCGAAGGCGTGCGGCAGAACCAGCTGATCGGCTATGGCCTCGTCGTCGGCCTCAACGGCACCGGCGATACCATCAACAATTCACCGTTTACGCGCCAA
>JBGPOB010000250.1:0-5690 GCA_041487815.1 Xanthobacteraceae bacterium
GGCGAGTTCATAGAACGTATGGCAGTAGTCGATTTCGCGGCCGACGGTGGCATTGTAGGCGCGCTCGCACCAGGTCGCGACCAGGGGAATGCCGAGCGCGTCTTCCCAGAATTTCCGATTTGCCTCCTGATCCTTCACCACGAAGGCATAGTGATGCAGGCGCTGCGGCAGTTGCTTGAGGGCTTTGGTCGTCGGTCGCGCGTGAACGTTCATCGCCGGTTCCTCCTCTGACAGGGCGCGTCGCGGAGCGATGCGGCAGACCCTGCAATTTCAATCTTGTCGTGTCGCCGGCCGGTCCGGCCGTTGCGGGCCGTTCGGCGGTTTTGGGTCATTTTAGGCCGATTTGGCTTCCACTCCAACTGGTTCCGCCGGCGCGCGGCGGGTGACGCTCAGCATTGCAACCGCGCCGCGCACACGATCAATCAGGCCGGCCGTATCGGAGGGCGGCGCGTTGCCGCGCCAGGCGACGTGCCCGTCCGGACGCACCAGCACGAGACGGCGTTCATAGAGCGCCGCGATGTCGGGATCGCCGATTTCGACCACGTCGAGCGGCATCTCGCGCTTGGCGGCCGCCGCGGCCAGCGCATCGCTGTCCGGCGCGCCCGGAAAGCGCAGCAGCGTGAAATTGCGCCCGAACAGATCGAGCGTCGAGCGCCCCTGCGCCAGCCAGGCATGCGGCGCGCGGCAGCCGGGATGGCTGGTCTGGGTGTAGTGGCGCGAATCTTCCGGCTCAGGCGGCAGCGGGCCATCGGGCACCACGATCGGCGAGCCCTCGTAGCGATAGCCAAGGTGGGTGTTGAGTGGATTTTCCCACGCCTGCGCGTTGGAATTCGACAGCCGCCGGCCCAACTCCGCGCGCACGCGATCGCCCTCAGGCGTCGCGTCGGTGACGTGGGGAACGGGCTTGCGCGAACCGTAGCGCTGGAAATTCAGCATGGCCTCGTCGCATTGGCGAATGCCGACCGGACGCCGCTCGGGTTCGTAACTCTCGATCAGATGCGCGCCGCCCCAGCCCTCATGCACCGCGGCGAGCTTCCAGCCAAGATCGACCGCATCGCCGATGCCGGTATTCATGCCAAGCCCGCCGTTCGGCGGCGTGACATGCACGGCGTCGCCCGCAAGCAGCACGCGGCCGCGCCCATAGTGATCGGCGACGACGCGGCGCCTGATCCAATGCCCGAACTTGACGACTTCGAAAGGCACATCGCGGCCGATGGCGCGCCGCACCTCGGCCGCCGGGTCGATGGAATCCGGATCGGTATCCGGCTCGCCATGGATCATCAGCCGCCAGAGGTCGTGTCCGTCGGCGGGCGTCAGGCTCGCCCACGCGCCCTCCGGCCCGACGATGACATAGCGCCCGGCCTTGCCCTTGTCGTGGTGGTTCCAGAGCTCCTTGACGCGGAACATGACGTTGAAGGAATGGTTGATGATATGGACGCCGCGCATCTCAATGCCGAGCTCTCTGCGCACCATCGAGCCGATGCCGTCGCAGCCGATGAGATAGCGCGCGCGCACCTGTTCGGTCTTGCCAGTGGTGTAATCGACAAATTCAGCCACAACGTGGTCGCCGGCATCGCGAAACGCGGTGAGCTGGCAGCGGTAGCGCAGCGTCACCGAGGCAAAGGCGCGCGCGGTCGCCGCCAGGATCGGGTCGAAAATGAATTGCGGGCAGTGCGCGAACTGCTCGGGGCTGGTCGGAAACGGCAGTATGTCCATGAGTGGCGGCATCGGAATGCGGCCGATTTCGTGGTCGTTGAGGCTGGTGACGAAGACATTGTCGAAGGGAAAATCTTCCGGGAAGCCCCAGTGCTTGACCTTCTCGGCAATGCCCCAGCGCCGGCAGAATTCCACGGTGCGGATTCCGGTCGCAAACATTTTCGCGTCGATTACTTCGCCGTCGCCCTGCTCGATGAGCAGGCACGGCACGTTGCGCCAGCCCAGTTCGACCGCGAGCGCCAGCCCGACCGGACCGCCGCCGACGATCAAGACGGGAATGTCGCTCAACCCAGGGGTTTCGCCGGTCGCGTCCGCCACGTCGCGCCTTTCCGGAATCGGTTCTGTTTTCGAGCCGGACAGTCCTATTGGCTCCGCCGGGGCAATCCTTCCGGTTGGTGCAATCCTTCCGGTTGGTATTGATGCCGCGCAGTCAACGCCGCAGGCTATTTGATGGCGAGCGGCGCCCCGTCGAGATCTTCGGCCCGGTCGACCTTGACGGTGACTCCAAAGCCCTTTTGCTCCGGATCGCGATCCTTCTCGGGCTGGATCATCTTGCCCCAAATCTGTTCGCGCACCGCGCCCGATTTATGCAATTGCGCGGTGCCGTAGAAGCGCGCGATGCCGCCCTTCGGCAGTATGCCGGCCTCGCGCAGCTTCGGGTCGCGAAAATAAATAGTGACCTTTGCTCCATCCTTGAGGCTGGCGTTGGTCGAGCCCTTGCCGCGCTCCCAGAACGCCAAGGTTTGGTCGTCGAGCACCATAAGGCTGCCGCGCGGGGTCACCTGGGCAAATCCGCTCGGCAGCGATGTCGCGACGAGACAGACGTTCGCCGGAAAGGCGCCATTGATGGGCTGTTGGAGAGGTTTTGGAATGCTGGCCAAGATCAAGCTCCTGTAGGTGTGAATGAACTTTGATACGGCCAGCGGCGCTGGCGATTCAAGTGCGGTTCCGGCATACGATCGATAAACGGTCGCTGATGGAAGCCATTGCGCCGGCGCCGCGGGAAGCGGCGCCGGGCCTTCGGGTAACAGTGCCTACTTGATCCGCTTCGCCGCTTCTTCGACGAAGCTGAGGTCAACGTATTTCTTGATGTCCATTTTCGCCTTCAGAAATCCAAGTGACTGTTGAACGTCGATGCTGGACTGCAGCGCCGCAACGTCCGGCTTCATGTAAGGGTCACGATAAAGATCGTTGTTGGTATACATCCAACCCGCGTATGCCGCCTTCGGCAGTTTGCTCACGCGCTCGGCGGTCGTCAGCAATTCGTCACGGTTCTTCGGGTCCATCAGGTAGCGCAGCGAAAGGACGGAATCTTCCATGAAGTCCATCATCGCCGCCTTGTTCTTCTGCAGGAAGCCGTCGCGCGCGGCCCAGATGATGAACTCGGAACGTCCGATCGCGTCCTTCACGGTGAACAGGGTCTTGCCGATCTTGACGAGCTCGGGATTGATCGAGAACGGCAGCACGGCGCTGATGAGGTCCGCTTTCTTTTCGGCGAGCAGCGCGCGCATGTTCGGGAAGGCCGCTTCGACCACCGTGTAGTCGCGCTTGTCCTCGAGGCCGTGCTTTTTGAGCATGGCGCGCATGGCAATGTCGACGGCAGCTCCAGGTCCGACGGTCGCGACGACCTTGCCCTTGACGTCCTCGACCTTGTTGATCGGACCGTCCTTGAGCACCATGAACGGCGAGGTGTAGTAGCCATCGACGCCTTCCTGCGCTTCGTCGGCGATGACACGCAAGTCCTCCATGCCGGCGTTCTGGATGGCGAGCGCCAGCGAGGAATAGGCGAGCAACGCGATATCGACTTCGTTAGCCGCCAGTGCCGTGATCATCGGCGGCGTGCCCTGGAAGCGGATCAGCTCGATTTCGTAGGACTTGCCCTTGTGCCGCAGAATTCCGGGCTTTTCGTAGAGAATGGTCGGCGAGTTCGCAACCGGCACCACCCAGGCGATGCGGATCTTGACCGGTTGTTGCGCCCACGCGGCGGCAAGCATTAATGGCAGCGCCAGCGCGGCGCTAAGCAGAATTTTCAACAAACGCATATCATCCTCCCTCGTGATCATCCCGCCGGTACCTGCGGCGGCCGGGCGCCCGACGAGCGGTAGGCGGCTTTCCCCGTTTGAACGGACGGCACTATCGCGCGTCGACAGCACCTGCGCAACCGTCAGGCGGTTGTCGGCTCCATCGCTTCTTGGTGCCATACCAGGAGGCGCCGGCGCAGCATGGACATTGCCTTGACCATGGCATAGCCGACGATGGCGATTTCCACGATGCCGGCGAACACCCCGAGCGAGTCGGCCATTCGCGACGCCGTCTGCATGCTGCCGCCGACGCCGTATCCGCCCATGGCCATTTCCGTCAAAACCCCGACAATCATCGCGATCGGCAGCGCCACTTGCAGCCCGGTGAAGATTTGCGGCATTGCGGCCGGCAGGATGATCTCCCACAGCATCGCGCGTTCGCCGGTGCCGAGGTTGCGCGCCGACCAGATGATTTCCTTTTCGACACTATAGACCCCGACGATGGTCGCGGTGATCACCGGAAAGATCGTGTTGAAGGCGATCATGGTAATCTTCGACACGTCGAAGAAGCCAAGCCACAGGACGATGATCGGCAGGAACGCGATCTTCGGGACCGGAAACCCGATCGACACGATCGGATCGAAGAACCAGTTGATCCATCGCACTCGCGCCATGGCAAGTCCAAGCACGATGCCAAGCGCCGCAGCGATGACAAAGCCGGCGCTGACGCGCCACAGCGTAAGGCCGACGGCAATGAACAGCTCGCCCGATGCCGCCTCACTCGCCATGCGTTCGATGACTCGACTGAACGCCGGCAGCGAGAACGGCGTCACCATCCCACTGCGCGAAATCAACTCCCACAAGATCACGACTGCGATCACAGGCGACCAAGCGACGATCTGCCAGGCGAGCGTTCGCACAAACTCTGGAACTTCGGGCGATCCCGGCGCGCGCGGCGCCGGCCGCAGCAAGCCCTCGTCTATTCGCGCCATCGCAATACCCGATTGACAATGAGGAGATAGATACGGTCGGCGAACAGCCCCAGCAGCGCCACCACCAGCACAACCGCAAACATGGCGTCGTAGTTGCCGCCGTCGCCGAGGAAGCCGATCAGGTAGCCGAGCCCCTTGCGCGCCACGATCAGCTCGGAACTCACCAGCAGAATGAACGACAGCGCCAGCGCCGTGCGAATGCCGTTGAGCAGTTCCGGCAGCGCGCTCGGCACCACCACGTCCCACAGCGTCTGCAGGCGGCTAGCGCCAAGGCTGCGCGCCGACCAGATCAGCGTCTGCTCGGCGCCGCGTGCGCCGTTGAACGCGCCGATCGTCACCGGCAGCATGCAGCCGAGAAAGATCAAGAGGATTTTCGACGTATCGCCGAAGCCGAGCCACAGCGCCGTCACCGGGATCAGCGCCGATTTCGGCAGCGGATAGAAGATTTCGACGATCGGACTCATGACGTAGCGGATCGCTCGCCACCAGGCCATCGCGATGCCGAGACCGCCGCCGATGACGACGGCGATCAACAGACCCACGCCGCCGCGATAGAGCGAGGAGCCGGTGTTGTCCCAGAACTCCGCAGTGATCACGAGATCATAACCCGACGCCAGCACGCCGGAGAGCGGCGGCAACACCGCGGTCGAGACCCAATCGAAGTCGTTCGCCGCCTGCCACAGCACGAGCAGCAGCAGGATCGGCGTGTAGCGGAGGAACGCGTTCGCCACCGCCGGCAAGGCGCGGGTCCGCGCAACCGTCATGACGCCCCGCCCTGCTGCGCCTTGATCGCCTCGGCGCGCACCAGTTCCCAGATTTCGTCGACCTTCTCGACAAACGGCTTCGACTTGGCGAGATGCGGATCGCTGCGGTCGAAGCTCGTTTCGACGATGGCCTTGATGCGGCCGGGCCGCGCCGACATCACCGCCACGCGCTGGGCGAGGAACACCGCCTCCTGCAC
>JBGPOB010000251.1:0-5682 GCA_041487815.1 Xanthobacteraceae bacterium
GCGTCGCCCATGGGTCGTCGTTCAATCCGATTGCGCGCAGGCCACCACGAAAGCGCGCGAAATTCTCGAGCGCCGACAGCGTTGCGTCGTCGAAGAAGTAGCGTGGGCTCATGACCCATCCGATCCATTCGAGAAAGACGTCCTTGGGCAAATCTTCCCCGAAGCCGGCCCAGCCCGGCATGTAACCGACGACGTTTGCAAGCGGCCTGCCAACAAAATTCAGCATGACGTAAACGCGATAGCGCTCCGGCGTCTGGACCAGCCGCAATGCCCCGGCCTGCGAGGCAATCAACAGCGCGCGTGAAATCTCGCCGTTGTTCGGCAGCAGCCCGACCGCTTGTCCGCCGAACGAATGCCCGACGAATTTGAGGCGCAATGCCGGCCAGGTTCGGCGGGTGTGATCAATCGCGCCGGCGACATCAAGCGCCGCCCAGTCGCGCATGCGCGCGTTGAAGCCCTTTAGCGAAGCCGGCCGTGAGCCGCCGGTACCACGATAGTCATAGGTGAGCGCGATGAATCCTTGCTCCGCAAGATAGCTCGCAAAGCCGCGATAGATCTTCCGCGGCACTGCCGTCGCCGAGTTGATCAGCACAACCGCGCGCGGTGCGGTTACCGGCGAATAAACGGTTGCGGCCAACGCAAAACCGTCGCGTGCGCGAATGCTGGTGTCGGCAATCGAAATGTCGGCGTTGGTCATGCGGAATGCTGACACAGAAATTCGTCGCCGAACAAGATACCGTCCGCTGCCACGGGCTGCAGTCGCCCGAATGGGCCGTGGCCGCAGGCGATGGCGTCGGCGTTGGTTAGCGTTCAATAAATGGCAAAAAAGTCGCAATTGGACCGAGAGGGCCATCGCGGGCCGCTCGCGACACGGAGAGTGTCCAGTGGGACATGCGTGTGCGCGTGACGCTCTGGCCTTGAATTCACCTTTGCCGCGCAATGTTCTTTTGTGCGGTGCCGCGCGTCGTGTATAACCCGCCCCAATCGCGTCGCCGGGAACCAGGCGGACGCCGATGGGTCATCTGCGGAGCAGACCATGTCCGATCGTTGGACGCTCGATAGCTGGCGGAAGAAGCCGATCGTGCAGGTGCCGGACTATCCGGACCTGCGCGCGCTGGCCGACGTGGAACGTCAGCTCGCGAGTTACCCGCCGCTGGTATTTGCCGGCGAGGCGCGCGCACTCAAGGCAGCGCTCTCCCGCGTTAGCGCCGGGCATTCGTTCCTTCTACAGGGCGGCGATTGTGCCGAGAGCTTTGCCGAGCACGGCGCCAACAACATTCGCGATTTCTTCCGGGTGTTCCTGCAAATGGCGGTCGTGCTGACGTTCGCCGCGGCTTCGCCGGTGGTCAAGGTCGGCCGCATCGCCGGTCAGTTTGCCAAGCCGCGTTCGGCGCCGACTGAAAAGCGCGGCGGCGTTGAGCTGCCGAGCTATCGCGGCGACATCATCAACGACATTGCGTTCACGCGCGAGGCGCGCATCCCCGATCCGCGGCGCCAGATCGAGGCCTACCGTCAATCGGCCGCGACGCTGAACTTGTTGCGGGCTTTCGCGCAGGGCGGCTATGCCAATCTCAAGAGCGTTCAGAGCTGGATGCTCAGCTTCGTCAAGGACAGCCCGCAATCCCGCCGCTACATGGAATTGGCCGGCCGCATTTCGCAAGCGCTCGATTTCATGCAAGCCTGCGGCCTCGATCTCGAAAGCCACCCCGAACTGCGTTCGACAGAGTTCTACACCAGTCACGAAGCATTGCTGCTTGGCTACGAGCAGGCGATGACGCGCGAGGATTCCACGCAGCCCGGCACCTGGTACTGCACGTCCGGTCACATGGTCTGGATCGGCGACCGCACCCGCCAGCACGACCACGCCCATGTCGAATATTGCCGCGGTATCAAGAATCCGCTTGGCCTCAAATGCGGGCCATCGCTCAAGCCCGACGAGCTGATCCGGCTGATCGATATCCTCAACCCCGACAACGAGCCGGGTCGGCTGACGCTGATCTGCCGCTTCGGCGCCGACAAGGCGGCCGAGCACCTGCCGGCGCTGCTACGTGCGGTCAAGCGCGAAGGCCGCGCCGTAGTGTGGTCGTGCGATCCGATGCACGGCAACACGATCACGTCGGCGTCGGGCTACAAGACGCGGCCGTTCGACCGCATCGTCAACGAAGTGAAGACGTTCTTTGCGGTGCACGGTGCTGAAGGCACTTATGCCGGCGGCGTACACCTCGAAATGACCGGCAATGACGTCACCGAGTGCACGGGCGGCGCGCGCGCCATCTCCGACGAGGACTTGAACGACCGCTATCACACCGTGTGCGACCCGCGCCTTAATGCCGAGCAGTCGATCGATCTCGCTTTCCTGCTGGCCGATCTGCTCAAGGATGAGCGCGCCGGCAAGAAGAAGCCGCTGGCCGCGGTCGCTGGAATGTAATCGCGGCATCGGGCGCCGCCGGGAGTGCCCCGTTGCGGCATTTGCGCGATCGCCCGTCCGTACCTAGATAGGGGCCAACGGAGAATTCCATGCGCGCTCCAACGCTCTTTATTTCCCACGGCTCGCCGATGCTCGCGCTGGAGCCGTCTCCGGCGCGCGATTTTCTGAAGTCCTACGGCGATACCATTGGTCGGCCGCAAGCCATCGTCATTGCTTCCGCGCATTTCGGGACATCGCGTCCGGCGGTTGTGGGCGATGCCCATCCCGGCATGATCTACGATTTCGGCGGCTTTCCCGACGCGCTCTACAAAATTGTCTATCCGGCGCCGGGCGATCCGCTGGTAGCGACGAAGGTTGCGGGTCTACTGGAAGCGGCGGGCTTCGCGCCGGCGCTGGTCGACAATCGTGGTTACGATCACGGCACCTGGGTGCCATTGAGTCTGATGTTTCCGCACGCGGACGTGCCGGTCGTTCAATTGTCGCTACAGCCAAATCTGGGCGCAGCACATCATGTCGCACTCGGTCGCGCGCTGACGTCGCTCAAAGACGAGAATATTATGGTCATTGGCTCGGGCACCGCTTCCCACAACCTGGCTGAATATTATCACCACGGCCGTGGCAATGGTGCGCCGCCGGAATGGGTCAAGCAATTCGACACATGGGTGCGCGACAAGGTTCAGGCCGGTGACACCGAGGAATTGAGCCGGTACCGCGAGCGCGCGCCGTTTGCGGAACGCAATCATCCGACCGAGGAGCATTTCCTGCCGCTCCACGTCGCTTTAGGCGCGGCCGGCGAGGGCGCGCGCGGGGAACTGCTGCATGCGAGCTACGACGGGATCCTTTCGATGGACGCCTACGTTTTCCACTGACCCGATTCCGAGCCCGGCAATCCTCGAAACCCGGTATTGATTGCCCGCCCGCCGGAGCGGCGCTAAACCTTGGCCCATGAACAAGCCCGCCGACCGTCTGGCGATCGCTGTTGCGCAGATCAATCCGATCGTCGGCGATGTCGCTGGCAATGCGGACAAGGCGCGGCGCGCGCGCGCCACCGCCGCCGCAGACGGCGCGGACCTGGTAGTATTTCCTGAATTGTACATCTCCGGCTACCCGCCGGAGGATCTCGTGCTCAAGCCGGCGTTCCAGGTCGCCTGCCGCGGCGCGGTCGAGGCATTGGCACGCGAAAGCGCCAACGGCCCCGCGCTCATTGTCGGCACGCCATGGGTCGACGACGGCAGGCTCTACAACGCTATCGCTCTGCTCGAGGGCGGCCGTATCGCCGCGCTGCGCTTCAAGGTCGACCTGCCAAACTACGGCGTGTTCGACGAAAAGCGCGTGTTTGCGCAGGGGCCGATGCCCGGCCCGGTGACGTTTCGCGGCGTGCGACTTGGCGTTCCAATCTGCGAAGACATCTGGGGGCCAGAGCCAGTCGAATGCATCGCGGAAACCGGCGGTGAAATTTTAATTGTGCCGAACGGCTCGCCCTACCGCCATGGCGTAAGAGACCAACGTCTGAATGTCTCGGTCGCGCGTATCATGGAAGCGCAGCTGCCGCTGCTCTACGTCAATCAGGTCGGCGGCCAGGACGAACTCGTTTTCGACGGCGCGTCCTTTGCGCTGCAAGTCGACGGCGCGCTGGCTGCGCAACTTTCCTCGTTCCGCGAACAGGTCGCGACCACGCATTGGTCGCGTACGGCGGGCGGCTGGCACTGCGATGGAGCAATCGTACCGATCGAGGAAGGTGACCAGGCGGACTATTGTGCGTGTGTCCTGGGCTTGCGCGACTATGTCGAAAAGAACGGCTTTCCCGGAATCGTGTTGGGACTGTCGGGCGGGGTGGACTCGGCGCTGTGCGCGGTGCTCGCCGTCGATGCACTCGGCCGCGCGCGCGTGCGCGCGGTCATGCTGCCCTACCGCTTCACGTCGAAGGCTTCGATCGACGATGCGGCCTTCGTCGCCGAGGCGCTCGGCATCCGTTGCGACAGGGTGCCGATCGCAAGCGCAGTCGAAGGACTCGAAGCCACATTGGCGCCATTGTTCAAAGGTCTGCCGCGCGACGTTACCGAGGAGAACTTGCAGGCGCGTGCGCGCGGAACAATCCTGATGGCGATCTCCAATAAGTCCGGCGCCATGGTCGTGACAACCGGCAACAAGTCGGAAATGTCGGTCGGCTACGCGACGCTTTATGGCGACATGAATGGCGGCTTCAATCCAATCAAGGATCTGTATAAGACGGAGGTCTACCGGCTCTCGCGCCTGCGCAATTCATGGAAGCCGGCGTGGGCACACGGTCCTGGCGGTGTCGTCATTCCGGAAAACGTTATGACGAAGGCGCCGACGGCGGAGCTGCGCGAAAATCAGACCGATCAGGATTCATTGCCGCCCTACGACACACTCGATCAAATTCTTGAGCGTCTGGTCGAGCGCGAACAGCCGCTGGCAGAGATCATTGCCGATGGCTTTGATCGCGATACCGTCATGCGCGTCGAGCGCATGCTCAATCTCGCGGAATACAAGCGGCGCCAGGCCGCGCCCGGCGTCAAGGTCACATTGCGAAACTTCGGTCGCGACCGACGCTATCCAATCGTCAATCACTTTCGCGACCCGGGTACGCCGCTGCTGGAGCCCGACACGTCGATCGCGAAAGGCTCGATCGCGAAGAGCGAGGCGTTCGATTACTAGGCTTTCAGTCAGCGCACCGGGTAAGGGGTCGGGCCCACGGTGCGAATGGACCGCGACTCGATGTTCGCCGCCGGCGATGACGGTGCGGCATTGATGGCATTGTTGGGTGCGGGTGCTGGATTGGCGGCGGCTGGGGGCGCGCCTGCACGGCCGCCGCGTGGATCGGTCTTCGGCTGCGAGAGCGCCTTCGACCTTTCTTCATTCACAATGATATCGCCGCGCTCGACGGTAAGGTCTTTGCTTTGGCCCATGGCATCCGCCCAACTTTGTCCCGGGCGGCGGCAACTGCATGCGGCGTCGAACTGCTGGCGATAGCGGAATGCGTTCGGCAATTCCGTATAGACCCGCCCGTTCATCGACACCGCCTGGCGCACATCTTCGCCGGTGCGAACCGAATAAAGCGCGACTTCGGCGGCGGGGCAGGTGGCGCGGCAGGTTTGCTCGTCCTCGCCAAATCGAGCCGGCGATGTCGCAAACGAAATTGGGTAGTAGTAGCCATCGCAGGTTCGCACACACAGCGTCTTGAAGCCGGAGCCGAGCGACGGGTCGCCCCCGCCGAGCACCTGATTGCCGCC
>JBGPOB010000252.1:0-5652 GCA_041487815.1 Xanthobacteraceae bacterium
CGGGACGGACGATTGCGGCACGCAGTTACTCCCCTCGCACTTCGGCTCACGCTGTCTTGCGCCGCGGCGCGGGCGGAGCCGTTGCGGCGTTATCCCAATCCGTGGGCGGCAGCGCAAGCGGCGCACGCTTATGCAGCCCCTTCCGCCAAGTCATTGCGCCGCTCCGCGAGTTTGTCATTGCGAGAAGGCCACTCGGATCGGCGCTTGGCGTCGTCCGGGCGCAGGCTCCGGCCGACGAAGTAATCTCGCGAGATTGCTTCGGGGCGCTACGCGCCCCTCGCAACGACGGTACCCGCCAGCAGCCCATGGAGCCAGCGCGCGGTTGCAAAAGCGTCGGCGTCACGGTCGGCAAAACCGATCAATTGCAGTCCCAGAGGCAGGTCCTCGGCCTGCAACACCGGCAGGCTCACTGCCGGCGCGCCGAGAAACGATGCCGGCACGGTGAGCATCGGGTTGCCGGTCGAGTGCAAGCCGATCGGCGCCGCGCCCGGCGCCGTCAGCGTAATGCAGCCATCGCAGTCGGCGGCGAGTTCCGCGTAGCCGCCACGGATTTCGTCGCGGGTCGCGAGCAGCGCACGGTAGTCCTTAATCGTCATGGCCTCCATTTCGGGAATGCGTTCGCGCACCGGTGGCGACAGCTTTTCGATATCGCGGTCGGCAAGCGTGCGGATGAACCAGCGAATCTCCCAGCCGTTGATCGCCATCGACAGATTGAACGCGTCGGCGATATCCGGCTCGACGGAATCGACGATCGCATGATTGTGGCGATCGATGACGGCGACGCCCGCGGCCTCGATGCGCGCCCGCGCGGCGGCGAATGCGCGTTTGGCCTCATCGCTCGCGGTGGCCCAGCCGGCGGTTTCGAGGAACGCGAGCCGGCGCGGCTTTTGTTCCGATGGCAACGTCTCGGGGCCGTCGAGTCCCGGCCAGCCCGGATCGCCGCCGGTACGCACCGCGATTTCGCGGGCCACCTGCCAGGTGTCGGCAAGCGTCGCGGCAATGACGCCGGTGCAGCTCTGGCTTTGGTAGTCGTGGCTGCCAGTGCGGTTGAGCGCATGCGCGCTCGGCTTGTAGCCGAACACGCCGCAAAAGCTCGCCGGACGCAGCACTGAGCCGATAACCTGGGTGCCGAGGCCGGCGCTGATGATCCCGGCCGCGACGCCGGCGGCGGACCCGCTGCTGGATCCGCCGGGCGTGCGTGCCGTGTCCCAGGGATTGCGCGTGCCGCGCGGAAACGACATCGCGAATTCCGTGGTCACGGTCTTGCCCAGAATCACGGCACCGGCCGCGCGCAGCGCGGCGACGGCGGCCGCGTCCTTGTTGGAGCGGAAGCCCGCAAACAAGGGCGAGCCCATCTGTGTCGGCATATCGACGGTCTCGATCACGTCCTTGATGCCGATCGGCATGCCATCGATCGCCGAGGCCGGCCGGCCGCTTTTCCAGCGCTCGCTCGCCCGATCCGCCGCCGCCCGCGCGCCTTCGATATTGAGCGCGACGAAGGCGCCGATTTTTGGCTCCCACACGTCGAGCGCTTCGAGGCAGCGCTCGAGAAATTTTCGCGGGCTATCGATGCCGGTGAGGAAATCGCTGGTAGTGGACAGGAATGGCCGCGATGCTGGCCGGGGATCAGTGGTCGATAGGGTCATTCGTCATCCGCCGGATTGAGCTCTGACTTTATCGATGCCGCGCGCGATCCGTCCAGACTGGCGCTATCGTCCAGCCGCCTGTATGACTAGCCACAACAATCCCCGCAATCGGAAATCGCGCCCATGCAATACCGCAAACTCGGATCGTCCGACATCAAGCTCTCGGTGCTCGGTCTCGGCTGCAACAATTTCGGCCAGCGCGCCGACATCGAGACCACGCGCCGCGTTGTGCACCATGCCATCGATGTCGGCATCAATCACTTCGATACCGCGGACGTTTACGGCGGCGAGGGCAAGTCCGAGGACTTTCTGGGTCAAGTGCTGGGTCCCAAGCGCAAGAACATCATCCTTGCCACCAAGTTCGGCCTGCCATTCGACGCCGCCGGCACCATGAAGGGCGGTTCGCGCAAATATGTCATGAGCGCGGTCGAGGCCAGCCTGAAGCGGCTGCGGACCGACACCATCGACCTTTATTATCATCACAAGCCCGATCCGACGGTGCCGGTCGAGGAAACACTGCGCGCGCTCGACGATCTCGTGAAGCAGGGCAAGGTTCGCGTCATCGCCAACTCAAACTACGATGGCGCGCAGATTGTCGATGCCGACGCGACGTCAAAAAAACTCGGTATTGCCCGCTTCGTCGCGGCGCAGGACGAACTCAGCCTGATCAAGCGCGGTACCGAGCGCGACCGGTTTCCCGCGATGCAAAAATGCGGCCTGTCGTTCATTCCTTATTTCCCGCTCGCGAGCGGGCTGCTCACCGGCAAATATCGCCGCAATGCGCCGCCGCCGCAGGGCACGCGGCTCGCCGGCAAGAACCGGTTGTCCGACGTGTTCTGGAACGAGCAGAATCTCAACCTCGTCTACCAGATCGGGGATTTTTGCGACCGCAGGAAGCTCAACATGCTGGACGTGGCGTTCGCATGGCTGCTGGCGAAGCCAATCGTGGCGAGCGTGATCGCCGGCGCGGTCAAGACCGAGCAGATCGACGCCAACGTCAAGGCTTGCGAGTTCAAGCTTGACGCAGCGGACGCCGCTGAACTCGACAAGATCACCTCCGGCGCGCTCGCAAGCCAGCCGCATTGATGGTCCGACCGTTATTTTTTATGCCTGCAACGATGGATCTTCGGCCATGCGAAAAGCACGACCCATTGCGGCCGCGGCATTTGTCGTCCTGGTAACGCTGACGGCCCTATCGACCGCCACCAGGGCCGCCGTGCCGTGCCGCACCTCCGGGCCGTTCGACCGCTGGCTCGATCAGTTCAAGCAGGAAGCCAACGCCAAGGGTGTCACGCGCGGCGCGCTGGCGCAGGCCTCGCCCTATCTCGTCTACGACCAGCGCATCGTGAACATCGATCACGGCCAACGCGTGTTCGCGCAATCGTTTCTCGAATTCTCCTCGCGCATGGTGGCGGGCGGGCGCATCGCGCAAGGCCAGGCGCAACTCCGGAAACACGCATCGACCTTTGCACGCGCCGAGCAGCAATACGGCGTGCCGGGCGCGGTGATCGCCGCGTTCTGGGGCCTCGAAAGCGATTTCGGCGCCAACATGGGCAAGGAGTCGTCGCTGCGCGCCATCACCAGCCTGGCCTACGATTGCCGCCGCGCCGAGATGTTTCGCGGGCATCTCATCGACGCGCTGCGGCTCGTCGATCGCGGCGACCTGGTCGCGTCCGAAATGGTCGGCTCGTGGGCGGGCGAACTTGGCCAGACCCAGATGATGCCGACGGAATATTTCAAATACGCCGTCGACTACGACGGCGACGGCAAGCGGAACTTGTTGCGCAGCGCGGCCGATGTCATCGGATCGACCGCGAACTATATCGCGGCGCTCGGCTGGAAGCGCGGGCAGCCGTGGCTGCAGGAGATCCGCGTGCCGCCGAACCTGAAATGGGAAGAGACCGGGCTCGCGAAAAAGCATCCGCGCGCGCAGTGGGCGAAGTGGGGCGTCACTTACGCGGACGGGCGGTCGCTGCCGAACGACGATCTGCCGGCGTCGGTGTTGTTGCCGATGGGACGATTTGGACCGGCGTTCATGGCCTATCCGAATTTCGACGTCTATCTGACCTGGAACAACTCGCTCGTCTATTCAACGACCGCGGCCTATTACGCCACGCGCATCGCCGGCGCGCCCGCGTTGCAGCGCGGCGCGGCCAACATCCCATTGGTGACGATGGAAATGACGCGCGAGCTGCAGCAGATTTTGAAGCGCATGGGGTATGACGTCGGCGGCGTCGACGGCAAGCTTGGACTTCAGACCCGCCAGGCGGTGCGCGAGGTGCAAATCAAGTTCGGCATGCCGGCGGATTCCTATCCGACGCCGGAATTGCTGCAACGCTTGCGGGGCGCGCACTAACGCGCGCACGAAAGTCACGCCATCGTATTGGTGATCGACCCGATCTCGGCGATTTCCATTTTCACAACGTCTCCGGCCTTGAGGAACTCGCCCTTGCCGGCGCCGACGCCCGCGGGCGTGCCGGTCATGATGATGTCGCCCGGATAAAGCGTGATGCCGGTCGAAAGGTGCGCGATCTGCTCGGCGGCGGTGAAGATCATTCTTCCCGAATTGGAATTCTGCTTCAGCACGTCGTTGACCCAGAGCTTCATTGCAAGGTTCTTCGGATCGGAAACATACGCCGCCGGCACGATCCACGGCCCCATCGGACACGAGCCGTCGAAGCTCTTGTGGCGTATCCAGTCGGCGCGGAACGGCGAGCCTTCCGGCAGCTGCGCGCGAAAGCCCAGATCGCGCGCCGACAGATCGTTGGCGACCGTGTAGCCGGCAACGCAACTCAGTGCGTTGTCGATGGTCAGGTCACGCGCCTTGCGGCCGATCACCACCGCCAGTTCGATCTCCCAATCCATTTTTTTCGAGTATTTTGAAATCTGAATCGTCGTACCCGGACCCGTCACCGCATGCGGCGACTTCATGAAAAACCACGGCTTGAGGCCGAGATCGTGTGGATCGGGTTCCGGCGGCTTGCCGGCGGCCTTCCACATTTCCTCGGCATGATCCTGATAGTTGGCGCCGGCGCAGTAGATCACCGCCGGTTTTGGCAGTGGTGCAAGCAGCTTGGCCTGCGCCACCGGCTGTCCTTGGCCTTTGGGCGACTTCGACGCGGCATCGAGCGCGCGATGCGCATTGTCCCAGTTGTCGATGACTTGCTGTACGCCAGCATAGCTGGCCTGACCGGTAAGCGCGGCGACGTCATATATCATGTCGCCGATCACCGCGCCGGCGCGCGGCCCTTGGGAAGTCTGAAAGGTCGCTAACTTGTACCCGGCCATGAATTCAATTCCTCTAATTCAATTCCTCTTGGGATTGCCTACGGTCACGGAAATATCGCATTTTCCGCCGGTTGCCTACTGGTGTGGTGGATTTGAAGTTCCTCCAACGATTGCCGCAAGCGCTGGGAGGAACTTCAAATCCACAAACCACACCAGAATTACAAAGTTGCTGGTGTCCCTACGATTCCGAAGCTCGCTCAAAGCCCGCGGCAAAGCATAGCGAGCTTTGGAATCGGGGCACTCGGGCGCCACACATGGCGCGAATGAACAGCAGGCGCGCGGCAACGAGAGCATGATGATCAAGGCACGCCGTATCGGCCACGCGGTGTTCGAGACGCCGGATATCGAGCGCTTGTCCGACCACTATACCGAAGTCGTCGGCCTGGTCGTCGGCGCTCGCGAGCGCGACCGCGTGTTCCTTGCCAGTCAACTTGGGCATCTTGCCGTCGAACTGCGGCGCGGCAGTCAGGCCGGCTGCCGCAAACTGACCTTCGAGATCGCGGCCGGCACCGATCTCGGCGATGCTGCGCGCGAACTCGCCCAGTACGGCATCCAGGGCGCGCGCAGCAACGATCCGGCGCCGGGAATTTCGGGCTCGCTCACCTTCTCCGATCCCAAGGGCACACAGATCGAACTCTTCACGTCGTGGGAGCCGATGGCCAGAGGGCAGCAGGCCAAGGGGATCGTGCCGACCAAGCTCGGCCACGTTGCCTATTTC
>JBGPOB010000253.1:0-5646 GCA_041487815.1 Xanthobacteraceae bacterium
GACCCCGTTGCTCCCTTCCATGCGCTGGATCGTGGGAAGTGACAGCCCCGATAATTCTGCAAGCTTGCGTTGGTCGAAACCGATCAGCGCGCGCGCCGCGCGCAATTGCGTTGCGGTGATCATTTGCCCGGAATCGCGTGCCCAAGGTGACTCATCAGAATGCGATGCTAGTCATCTCTATTGAGGTTTCAACCATTAAAATAGAATGGCAGTATGTCATCCTTAGGTTTTGAGCATCTTTGCACCAACACCGATGCAGACGGTTAGGCGCGAACGAATGGAATCGGTCAATGATACGCTGCCGCGGCGTTTCCGGTCGGCAGCTTCCCTTGAATTTGCGCGCGCTCATCCTCCCCTGATTCTCTCGATCATCGATCGTCTTACGCCGGTATTAATTGCTGGCGGGATCAATTGTTGGATTGTTGACGCCGGCGCGCGCGCACCCTATTGGCGAATGCTCAGCGAATGACGACAAGCGGGCATGCCTCAACACAAGGATTCTTATTGTGGGCGCCGGGCTCGGCGGCCTTTCAGCCGCGTCCTGCCTGATGAAGGCCGGCCACAAGGTGGAAACCTATGAACAGGCGCCGCAGAATAATCTGGATCCGACTCATTCACGAGGCCGAGAGCGGTCAGGATGCACATTTCAAGGCGATCGGTCAGCCGCTCGATTTCATCATTTCGATTTCGGATTTCAATATGCCGGAAATGGATGGAATCGAGCATCTGCGCGCTGTCCGGGGACACCAGGCGATTCGTCCAAGACCGCTTATGCCAATGTGGACGCGATGTCGAAACTTGCAATCATCAGATTGCACTTAGCTTCCACGAGCGTTGTTGAGCAGGTTATCGATTTCATTCTGTGACAATGTTGGCCCGCTGTCTTCGCCGACGGCGGCGACGGCATCTTCGGTGCGCCCGCCGACGCTGTCGGGCAGACCTTCAATCTTGAAGCGGCGATCCGGACCAAAGTAGCGTTCCGTATCAACAAATTTGCGTGGATTGAACGCAACCCAAACTAGGCGATCAAAGAGTGCGGTAGGCGAAAGTGGTTTGGCTACGACCATGTTTGCTCCGGCGTCGCGCGCTTTCTTGATTTCAGATGCCCGCGTGTCGCCGGTCATTATTAGGATAGGCAGCGTTCGAAAGGGATTTTCGGAACTTCGGCGAACAAACTTTACAAACTCAATTCCACCAACCGGTGGCAGCTTCGTATCGCACAACAGAACGTCTGGTCGATGCTCCGCCAGTACCTGAAGCGCTGCATGCGAGTCGCGAACCTCCGTTATTTTGTTCGCACTAAATCCGCGCAGGATGCTGTGGACGATCATTAGGCTGTACGGATTTGAGTCGGCGACAAGAAACGCCATGCTTGCTAGATTGATGCTCGTGTTACGCACGGCAACTCCTCGGCCCGAACAACATTTCGGCGCGTCACCGCGAAGTCCCGGCCGTCGCGCTTCTCACTGAACTCCGCAAAAGTTGCAGTTTGCCAGCGCGCGCTCCGCGATTGTGTCATTGTGCTAAGTGTTCGTTGCGTGTTCATTGATAAAAAAAAGTAAAAATGTAAATTCATGTTATGAATACATGTTTAGATCAAAAGTATGCGCGGTAAATTCTGTATTAAATGCGTGCTATGTTTTATAATTTCATGGAGATACGTAAAATATACTGCTTAATGCACAATGCTGAAAAGGTAATTCTTGCAATTTCTTGATAGTCACCCGTGCTATCTCTTATTGGGTGTAGTTTGAAAAAATACTCGTAATAAGAGATATTGCTCGAAGTTACCTGATTCGGCAGGAGGGGCAATTGCAGGATTTGAATCAGGGACGTGCGGCTTTTGGCACCAAAGCAGCGCTCCACCCGTTGACAACTGGCACCGCAAACGAATGCTCATCGCTTGCCATCCTCGGCATTGACGAAACCCAACTGGCCGGACGGCCAATCCGACATCTCCATGAATTTCGTCGCGCACGTCAGAATATCTATCGTCGCGGCGAATCGTGCGACGACGTCGGGATCATCCGCGACGGCTGGGCATTCCGGTTCAACCAGTTGTCGGATGGACGAAGGCAAATCCTGTCGATCCTGCTGCCCGGCGACTTGATTACAGCAACCTCGCTGTTCCAGAACCAACTTGAGTTTTCGGTTCAGGCGCTCACCGATGTCCACTACTGCCGGATCAATCGCAGTGATCTCAGACTTCGCCTATTACAGCCGACATACCTGGATACGATCGCACGAATTCTGATCGCCGAACGTAAGGATTCGGACGATCAACTAATCGATCTCGGACAGCGCCACGCCGACGAGCGAATTGCGGGGCTGATACTGCGGTTGCGTGCTCGTTTTCAGGTTCGGGGCGAGGTTGAACACGAGCGATTTCCGCTTCCGTTGCGGCAGCAACACATTGCCGATATCACGGGCCTGACTGCGGTGCACGTCAGCCGGGTTTTGAGCATTTTTCGGAAGAACGGCTACATCGGGTTCTATGAAGGCTTCATCACGCTTCATAACGTTGCCGAATTGCAGCGGATCGGCGAATTGAAATAGCAGCGAGGCAGCAATCAGTTCGATGGCGCGGGCTCGCGGCCGCAGAGAAACGACAATGGCGGTATTTTTCCTATCCCTGCACGTGATGGCTGGCTACTCGGCCGCGGTTGGCTTCTTCGCAGACTCTTCGGCAAGATACCGATCGACCAGCTTCATAGCCGCCGCCTTACTCGCGCGCGCAAACTCTTCGCGCTGGCCGCGAATCCACGATAGCGATTCCTCGCGCGCGCTGTTGCGATTGGCGAATTTCGGCGTGACGTAGCGCGCGAACATTTCGAATGACTTCTTTGTTGCCTCGAAGTTCGCCCAATCATGCGCCAGAATGAGAATGGCGCCGAACCCGCCGGTCTTGCTCCAGAACTTCTCCAGGAGCGCGATGGCGTCGTCGGGCGTGCCGATCGAAGCGATGCCTTGCCGGTGAAGCTCCTCGATGTTGTCCATCGTGATCTCGGTCGGCAATCCAATCGCGACGGGCCCTTCGGGCCGCAGCGAGTATGAGTAGTGGAGAAATTTCTTGAAACCCCAATTGACCTCGGCGACGGCCTGCTCGCGCGTTTCCGCGACATGGATTGGCGCCATCAGGCGTAAATGGGCGGCATCCATGCGTTGCCCACAATGCGCGGCCACCTCGTTTGCGATCCGCCAGTTTGTATCGAGAACATTGTATCCCGCCGGCGCCGCGGCCGCGACGCACAGCATGCCAAGACCGTAGCGGCCGGCGAGTTGACCGCCATTCGGCGTAATCGTGCTGGTGACTGCGATGTGCGGCCGGGGCCGAGTGTATGGCTTGAGGTGCAGTCTCGCCTCGTGCAATTCGAACCAATCGGACTTGTGCGTGACGACTTCGCCATCCAATAGCCGCATGATCACACCGAGCGCTTCCGCCATGCGCTCGCGCTGACGATCGGGATCGATTCCAAGAATCATGGCATCGGATACGAGCAGGCCGGGGCCGAATCCGAACATTGCGCGGCCGCGGGTCTGGTAGTCGAGCTGAACCATCCGCTCAGCGACCATCAATGGGTGATGGTAGGGCAGCGAAATGACACCTGTTCCCAGCCGAATGTGCTTGGTGCGCTCGGCCGCGGTCGCAATGAACAGCTCCGGCGAACCATAGGTCTCGTAGCCACCGGAATGGTGCTCGCCAATCCACGCTTCGTCGAAACCAAGCTTGTCGAGCCAAGCGACCAGTTCAAAATCTCGGTCGAAACATAAAAGCGGGTCTTCATCGTTCGGATGAAAAGGCGGCAGAAAAATTCCTGCCCGCAACCGATCCCGTTCGATCATGCCTATCTCCAAGCGCCAGTCTGGTCCCACCGTTTGGTGACAAAGTGACAGTCGCGCAGGCGCTAAAGCCAACCCGATCCGTAGGCTAACGTTGTGTGCAGTGCGTTGCTAGCAGCAGACCCGAATGTCATTGCGGCGCAGTATGTCGCGTCGCCATGTTTGCGGCTAGGCTTAGCCGGGGAGGAAATGCAAATGCTAGCGGAGCTGAAATTTTCCGGGCTGGCCGCCGTTGTCACCGGCGCCGCCTCTGGCATTGGCCGGGCGACCGCACTGGTTCTGGGCGAACTTGATGCTCGGGTTTATGCCGTCGATATCAACGAGAGCGGACTCCAAGACCTTGCCCATGAGGCCCTTGCTGCGGGCTATTCCTGTGAGACCCTGGTAGCCGACGTGACGCGCGAGGCCGATGCCGCGGCCACTCACGATCGCTTGGTTGCCGACGGCGCTACGCTCAAGGCGCTCGTCAATAACGTCGGGACAAATTTTCACGCGCCGCTTGCGGAATTGCCGCTCGATCAATGGAACCGTATTGTCACCATCAACTTGACAAGCGCATTTCTGATGACGCGTGCGCTGTTGCCACTGCTGCTCAAGGCGCCGCGCGGGGGCGCGATTGTTAACCTGTCGTCCGGTTATGGAATTCTTGGCGGTCCGCACATGCCAGTGTACTCGACCACGAAGGCGGGCATTCTTGGCTTCACGCGGCAATTGTCAGTTGATTATGGTCCCGCCGGGTTGCGCGCGAACGCAGTCTGCCCGGGATTGACGTTGACCGATCGCGTGAAGGGTTATGTCCAGCGCGGCCTCGTCGATGCCGAAGGCACCAAGCCCCGCGTGCTTGGTGGCCGCTTTGCCGAGCCCCGCGAAATCGCCAATGTCATTGCGTTCCTCGCCTCCGATGCAGCGTCCTACATGAGCGGCGCCACGGTCCCCGTCGAAGGTGGACAGACCGTAAGTTGAGCCATCGACAATTCAGACGTCAGCGCAAACGAGGAAATAGCGCCAATGCCTAGGATCATCGACATTTCGGCGGGACTGAAAGCCGGGATTGCCTCGGACCCCGCACCAATGCTGCCAAAGATCGCCTACTCGGACCACAAGGACGGAGCGGCCATGTTCGTTGCGCAATTCCCCGGATTGCGCGTCGACCAATTGCCCGACGGTATGGGCGCTGCCGTCGAGACAGCGACCGTATCGACGCATAACGGAACGCATCTCGACGCGCCCTACCATTTTCATCCGACGATGGACAACGGCAAGCGCGCCATTACGATCGACGAAGTGCCGCTGGAATGGTGCTTTTCCGACGCCGTGAAGCTCGATTTCCGCAACAAGCCGGACGGCTATGTCTGCACTGCCGATGACGTGAAGCGCGAACTTGACCGCGTCGGATACTCGCTCAAGCCGCTCGATATCGTCCTTGTCAACACGGCGGCGGGAAAAGCCTACGGCCAACCAAACTACATCGACAAAGGTTGCGGCATGGGTCGCGAGGCAACATTGTATTTGACGCGGCAAGGCGTACGCGTCACCGGCACCGACGGTTGGAGCTGGGACGCTCCGTTCAGCTTCACCGCCAAGCGTTTCGCAGAATCTGGCGATCCGTCAATTATCTGGGAAGGCCATAAGGCCGGCCGTGAGATCGGCTACTGTCATATGGAGAAGCTCGGCAACCTCGAAGTCCTTCCACCTTTCGGATACAAAGTGGCGTGCTTTCCCGTGAAAATTCACGCCGCATCCGCAGGATGGACTCGTGCCGTAGCTATTTTTAACGATTGAACCCGTCCGCCGTTCGAAAGAGGA
>JBGPOB010000254.1:0-5595 GCA_041487815.1 Xanthobacteraceae bacterium
CCCCAATACGCCATCGCCATCGATCGCGCCTGTTGGCAGGGCGAGGCCGTCTGCGCCGTGGTCGCCAAGACGCGCGCGCAGGCTGAAGATGCGTGCGAGCGCGTCGAGGTGCGCTACGAGGCGCTTCCGCCGGTCGTCGACGCGGAAACCGCGCTCGATCCGGCGACGCCCGTCATCCATGCATCGCTCGGCGACAACCTGACCTGGGAGCGCAAGCACGAGGCGGGCAATCCCGATCAGGGCTTTGCGGACGCCGATACCGTGGTCGCGGCGACTTTCAATTTCGGCCGCCACACCGGCGTCACCAACGAGCCGCGCGCGGTCGTCGCCGACTGGAATGCCGGCGAAGAACGCATGACGGTCTATCAGGGCACGCAGGCGCCGCACATGATGCAGAACCTGTTCGCCAAGCACCTCGGACTGGAAGAACATCAGGTCCGCGTCCTCACCAAGGATGTCGGCGGGTCGTTCGGCATCAAGGTTCACACCTACGCCGACGAAATGGCGACCGTGGCCTTGTCAAAGCTGCTGGGCCGCCCGGTCAAATTTGTCGCCGACCGATTGGAGAGTTTTGTCACCGATATTCATGCACGCGATCACCGCGTTCATGCGAAAATTGGCGTCAAGAAGGACGGCACGATCACGGCCTGGGAGATCGACGATCTCACCGGCATCGGGCCCTATTCGGTTTATCCGCGCACGTCGGGTATCGAGGCCAATCAGGTCGTCAATCTCGTCGGCGGACCCTACACCTGCCAAAACTATCGCGCACAGGCGCGCGTGGTGTTGCAGAACAAGAACGTCATGTGCCAGTACCGCGCCGTCGGCCACCCGATCGCGACCCAGGTGACCGAGCAACTGGTTGAACTGGCGGCGGCCGAAATCGGCATGGATCCACTCGAAATCCGCCGCCGCAACCTGATCGCCGACGATGCCTATCCGGCCACCGGACCCTCGGGCATCAAGTTCGAAGCATTGTCGCATCATTCCGCGCTGGCCCACATCGACGCCATGATGAACTACGCAAGCCTCCGGGCCGAGCAGGCGCGCCTGCGTCCGCAAGGCATCTATCGCGGAATCGGATTTGCATCCTTCATCGAAGTTACCAATCCTTCGGCGGCGTTCTATGGCGTCGGCGGCGCAAAAATTTCCGCACAGGACGGCGTCACCATCAAGCTTGACGCGCAAGGCGCGATCGTTTGCCAAACGGGCGTGACCGAACAGGGCCAGGGCGCGGAAGCCGTCATCGCGCAGGTCGCGGCTTCGGCCTTCGGTGTGCCGATGTCCAAAGTGCGCGTCATCACCGGCGATACCGACAACACGCCCTACGGCGGCGGCACCTGGGCATCGCGCGCCGCCGGCATCGGCGGCGAAGCGGCGTGGCAGGCCGGCAAGGCTTTGCGCGAAAACGTGCTCGCAGCCGCCGGATTAATCCTGCAGGCGAAGCCGGAAATGCTCGATCTTCGCAACGGCATCGTGGTCGATCGCGCCAGCGGCAACGAGCGCATCGGCCTCGATGAAGTCGCGCGCGTCGTCTATTTCCGCCCCGACACGCTGCCGCCGGGCTTTCAGGCCGAATTCATGGTGACGCGTCACTATGTGCCGCGCGCCTGGCCATTCGCTTTCACTAACGGCATCCAGGCAAGCTACGTCGAAGTGGATGCCGAAACCGGCTTCGTCAAATTGCTGCACCATTGGTGCGTCGAGGATTGCGGCACCATCATCAATCCGCAGCTGGTCGACGAGCAAATTCGCGGCGGCGTCGTGCAGGGCATCGGTGCCGCGCTGTTCGAGCATTGCGTTTACGACGAGCGCGGCCAGCTCCGCAACGGCAACATGGCCGACTACCTCGTGCCGATGGCCCCGGAAATGCCGGATATCGACGTCGGCCACGTGGTGACGCCCACCGCCGAAGGCGAACTCGGCGCCAAGGGCGCCGGCGAGGCCGGGACCGCCGGCGCGCCGGCAGCCGTGGTCAATGCCATTAACGATGCGCTTCGCCTGCTCGGCGCCGAGCCGATCACGGCAATCCCGATAACGCCCGACCGCGTCTTGCACGCGCTCGGCAAGATTTGATCGGCCGCCTGCGCTCAGTCCCGCATACGCTATGCCGCGGCATCCTTCGCCTGGCCGCTCCGCGCCGACGCGAAGGGCGTGACCTCGGCGATGCGGCCTTGCATTTCCTGCGACAGCGGCGCCGCCAGCAACTCGACCGTGTTCATCAGGTGCTTCTGCCACGCCGTGGCGTCCGCAGCGACACGCTCGGCCGCACCTGTCATCCAGGTCTGGCAGTGCTGAACGGCGTCGATCGGGTTCTGCGCCCCACACATGCAGTTCGCCGCATCAAGCGCAGTTTTTGTTGCTTCATGGCGACGTTCGAACCAGCCGCGCGAAAATTCGTGCATGCTGTCGAGCATCTTGTCCTGATTCTTCCAGAAGGTCTGTAGATTCTCCCGCGCCGCGTCGCCGATTTGCGGCCACACCGAATATGCCCGCTGCATGACTTCGAACGGGTCCGGCAATTTCCTGTCATCTTGATTTGTCATTTTCGCTTCTCCCGTTACACTTTGCCCACTCAGCCCTTGAATTGCGCTCACCGATCCAATTTCGCCCTAGCGATCGAAAACATAGGTGCCCGGCGCATCCGCGAGCGCAGGATAGCCGCGGTCCGCCGCGCCCATCGGCGGCGGAGCCCGGCGCGCGGACGAATGCCCGTGCAACCATTCGGTCCACGGCAGCCACCACGATCCGTGCTGCTGCGCGTGCCTTACCAGCCATTGGTCGGGAGCAACATAAGGATCGTTGTGGCGGTGGGTGCCGATACGATAGTCCCTCGCCGATGAATCGGGAGGGTTGACCACACCTTTGTTGTGGCCGCCGGAGGTCAGCGCGAAGGTGATGTCGCTCTCGGCTTGCAGGTGAATCTTGTAGACCGACTTCCAGGGCGCGACGTGATCCCACGCGGTTGCAACGACGAACATCGGTGTGCGAATATTCGAGAGACCGACCGGCGAGCCATCGACGATGTATCGGCCGGCGGCGAGATCGTTGTTGAGAAACAAGCTGCGCAGGTACTCACTGTGCATCCGGTAAGGCATGCGTGTCGCATCGGCGTTCCAAGCCGTCAAATCCGACATCGGCGGACGGCCGCCCAGCAGGTAATCGTGCACGATCCGCGACCAGATCAGGTCGTTCGAGCGCAATATCCGGAACGCCCCCGCCATTTGGCTGGAATCGAGGACGCCCTGTTGCCACATCAGATCCTCGATGAAGGTGACTTCGCTGTCGTCGATGAACAGGGTCAGTTCGCCGGCCTCCGAAAAGTCGGTCTGCGCCGCAAGCAGTGTAACGGTCGCGAATCTTGCATCGCGCCGGCGTCCAAGCGCAGCGGCGGCAATCGAGAGCAAGGTTCCGCCAAGGCAGTATCCGACGGCATGGATTTTCTGATCCGGCACGACGGCCGCGATGGCCGCAAGCGCACTATCGATGCCGAGCGACAGATATTCGGCCATGCCGAGATCGCGCTGATCCGGCACCGGATTGCGCCATGAAATCATGAAAACCGTGAAACCCCCATCAACCAGATGACGGACCAGGGAATTTTCCGGCGACAGGTCGAGAATGTAATATTTCATGATCCAGGCCGGCACCATGAAGATCGGCTCCGGACGGACGGTCGCCGTCGTCGGCGCATATTGGATCAACTCGATCAGTTCGTTGCGATAGACGACTTTGCCCGGCGTTGCAGCGACAGCCGCCCCCGGCGCAAATTTTTCGGCGCCCGCCGGCAACCGGTGCGAGATCGACCGCTCGACATCTTCAATGAAATTCTTTGCGCCGCTCCACAGATTGCGGCCGCTGGTCTTCAGCATTTCGCGCAGGACGACCGGATTGGTTGCAATGAAATTGCTCGGCGCGAACTGGTCGAGGAATTGCCGCACGACGAAGGAAGCCACGTCGCGATGGTGCCGCGACACGCCGGGAACGGCGGAAATCGCCTCGTTCCACCATTCCTCCTGCGCGAGAAAGGCGTGATGAACGAAATTGAACGGCCACTGCTGCCATGCCGTGTCAACGAAACGCTGATCCTGCGGCAATGGTTCGACGCAATAGTGCCCGGGCGGCGCGCCACCGCAGGCGCAGATGGCTGCGTAGTGCCAGAATTGTTGGTAATTCGTGATGGCGCGCTGCGCCAAGTGCCATTGCACGCTGGGCGCGAGCGCCAGGTGCCCGGCCCAATCGGCAAAGGCGGTCAGGAGCGACACCGGTGAGCGGCCCGCGGTTGCACGCATGACGCTCGCACGCAGCAGACGGTCGATGCTGGTGACATCGATGGCTTCCGTGCCGGGTTGGGGCGGCGCGGCCGTTGTCAAAGCCGGGCGCAGGGCTATGCCATCCCGATGCGACGCATTTCCATTGTCCGCATGCGCACGTTCATGCCCGCCCTGGAGCGGATGAACTCCCTCGCGCACGCGTTGAACTTTGCCCGCGCTGTCGGTCATCGTGACCGATGACATTGCCCCATTACCTTTCCAATTTTATCGATGCAAAATAAGGCTATCGTGCGTTTGCGGCGAAATTGTTGACTCAGGTCAATCGGCCGCACGATAAATCGTCGTGCGGGTACCGGCGTCAGGCTTGAGCGCAACGAACCGATGCCAGATCGGCCGCACCGCCAGGGACACGTGATTGGGTACGTGACCAAGGGCATGTGGCCGGGTACGTGGATGAGGAAACACGCAGATGAACATTACCGTGGGGAAGAAGGCGATCGCGGAGGCGACCGCGAAGCTCAAAAACTGGGGCCGCTGGGGCGCTGAAGACCAGATCGGAACGCTCAATCACATCCGTCCGGACGATATCGTCGCGGCGGCGCGACTCATTCGCACCGGGACGGTTTTCGCGCTCGGCATCCCGCTGGACCGCAACGGACCGCAGACCGGATTGTTCGGAGGACGCTGGAACCCGATCCACACCATGCTTGCGACCGGCACCGACGCCGTCGCCGGCCGCCAGGACCTGGTGCCGGGCATCCGCTACGCCGACGATGCCATCAACATGCCGGTGCAGTGCGCGACGCACTGGGATTCGCTTGGCCACATCTTCTACGAAGAGAAGATGTACAACGGCCACGACGCGCGGCTGGTTGATTCAAACGGCCTCGGCAAGCTCGGGATCGAACACGCGAAGAGCAAGATGGTCGGCCGCGGCGTGCTGCTCGACATCCCGCGCTTCAGGGGGCTCGACTGGCTCGCTGACGGCGATGGCATTTCCAACGACGAACTCGACGCCTGCGCCAAGGCGCAAAACGTGAAGATCGGGCGCGCTGATTTCGTTATCGTGCGCACCGGACAGATGGAACGCTGCCTCAAGGAGAAAAATTGGGGCGGCTATGCCGGCGGCGACGCGCCCGGCGTGAAATTCGAGAATTGCTACTGGTGCCAAGACAAGCAAATCGCCGCGATCTGCACCGACACCTGGGGCGTCGAGGTCAGGCCAAACGAATCCAAGGAGGCCAACCAGCCCTGGCATTGGGTGGTCATTCCGGCGATGGGCCTGACCATGGGCGAGATGTTTTATCTCAAGGAACTCGCC
>JBGPOB010000255.1:0-5570 GCA_041487815.1 Xanthobacteraceae bacterium
CATAAGGCATTGGATGCGATCGGTGATATTGCGCTGGCGGGCGCGCCATTACTGGCGACCTACCGGTCAGTGCGTGGCGGCCACAAACTCAATCATGCGGTTTTGACGGCTTTGGTCGCCGATCCGTCTGCGTGGACGGTTGTCGATGCTGGCGTGGCGCCGCGGCGGTCGCGCGGTCGCGCCGAACTGCCGGTCGGGCTTGTCGCCCCGGCCTACGCCCCCGACGTTTCCTGAAAATCGAGCGCTTGCCCGCGCGGGCGGCATGTTCTGACGTGATTTCACGCAGTTAGCGGGACTTACGCGGAGCATTCTGCCACAATGCAGACCGAATACGCCTGTACCGAATTGCGAGGATCGGGGATCAAGGCTAAACGACCTGTGGACGGCGCACTGCGCGCCGGCAAGGCGTGTTATCCGGGACAGAGTGGGGTCAGCCTTGAAGTTACCACGTTCAGGTCTCGCGGCGAATTTCACGCGCAGGAGCGGTATTTTTGCTCGCCTATCGATGCTCTTGCTCGGTTTGGCGCTGCTGAGCGCGTGCAGCGGTACCGATTTTCAGCTGTTCGGCTCCAAGGACGATATGCCGACCGACGAGCCCGCCGACAAACTGTATAATCAGGCTGTCTACCTGCTCAATGAAGAAAAAAGCTACAAGGAAGCCGCCAAAAAATTCGAGGAAGTCGACCGCCAGCACCCGTATTCGGAATGGGCGCGCAAATCGTTGATCATGTCGGCCTATGCCTACTACCAGGCGCGCGATTATGACGATTCCATCTCCACAGCCAGGCGCTACATCAGCCTTCATCCCGGCAGTGCCGAGGCGCCGTATGCCCAATTCCTCATCGGTTCGTCGTACTTCGATCAGATTCCGGACATCACCCGCGATCAGGGCCGCACGGAAAAGGCGATAGCCGCGCTCGAAGAAGTCGTGCGCAAATATCCCAACACCGAATATGCGGTGACCGCGCGACGCAAGATTGAAATCGGCCGTGACCAGCTCGCCGCCAAGGAAATGGAAATCGGCCGCTGGAACCAGCAGCGAAAGAATTTCACTGGCGCCATCAACCGCTTCAAGGTCGTGGTGACGCAGTACCAGACGACCCGACATGTGGAAGAGGCGTTGCTGCGATTGACCGAATGCTACATGGCGCTCGGCATCGTGCAGGAGGCCCAGACTGCCGCCGCGGTGCTGGGGCACAATTTCCCCGACAGTCCGTGGTACAAGGACGCCTATTCATTGGTGAAAAACGGCGGCTTCGAGCCCACCCAGAAGGAAGATTCCTGGATCACCCGGGCATTCAAGAAGGTTGGCCTGGGTTAGCGCGCGATCAGCAAAAGTGGGTCCCGGTTTTGCATCCGACCTGGCTTCGCCCGCCGAGCGGGCTTCGCGCAGGCAGGTCGGCGAACCGATTGCGCTTCGCCGGCTTATCCGCCTGGCGGATAAGCCCGTGAACCCGGCGCCTGGATTGCATCAACGAGCAGGTTATCCCGTGGCGGCGGGAGTATGAGCTTGTCCCCGCCGCGCCCATCTCTAATGATGGTGCGATTCAAACAAGGTCCGGCCTGACGGGCGCGGCATGTACATACGGCAATTTTGATGCTGACCCGGCTCTCGATCCGCGACATTGTCCTGATCGATCGGCTCGATATCGACTTTTCGTCGGGGCTGTCGGTGCTCACGGGCGAGACCGGCGCGGGCAAGTCGATCCTATTGGATGCGTTCGCGCTCGCACTCGGCGCGCGCGGAGACGCGGGCCTCGTGCGGCAAGGTGCCGAGCAGGGGCACGTGACAGCCGCCTTCGAAGTGGCGCCGAACCATCCGGCGCGCGCGGTGCTTGCGGCCAACGATATCGCGCCCGAGGACGACCTGATCCTGCGGCGCGTCCAGGTCGCGGATGGCCGCACCCGAGCGTTCGTTAACGACCAGCCGGTGAGCGTGCAGGTGCTGCGCAGCCTTGGGGCAGCGCTGGTTGAAATCCACGGTCAGCACGATGACCGGGCCCTGGTGGATGCGGCCACGCATCGCGGACTGCTCGATGCCTATGGCGCGATCGAAGCCGAGGCCGCCGGCGTTTCGGCGCTTTGGGAAGCGCGGCGCGGTGCGCGGGAAGAGGTCGCGTCCCATCGCGCGGAGGTCGAGCGCTCAAGCCGTGAGGCCGAATTTCTGCGGCATGCAGCCGATGAGTTGACGAAGCTTGCGCCCGAAAACGGCGAGGAATCGGCGCTGGCGCTGCGGCGCACGGCCATGATGGGGGCGGAAAAAGTCGCGGAAGACTTGCGCGATGCGCTCTTATCGGTATCCGGGTCGGCTTCGCCGGTGCCGGGTATTTCGGCGGCGGTTCGGCGTCTCGATCGCCGCCGGGTGCAGGCCCCTGCGTTGATCGAGCCCGCGGCCAAGGCGCTCGACGCGGCGCTGACCGCAATCGCAGAGGCGCGTTCCGAGCTGGAGCGCGCGCTGGCCACCGCCGACCACGATCCGCAGGAACTCGAGCGCATCGAGGAACGGCTGTTTGCGCTGCGCGCCGCCGGGCGCAAATATAATGCGCCGGTCGATGCGCTGTCAGCGCTGGGCGCGCGTTACGCGGCCGATCTTGCCTTGATCGATGCCGGTGCTGAACGTCTTGTGGCGCTCGAAGCCGCGGCCGATGCCGCCGATGCGGCCTATCGCACCGCCGCGACGGCGTTGTCGATCAGGCGCAAGAGGGCCGCCGAAAAGCTTGACCGCGCGGTCAACAAGGAACTCGGGCCGCTCAAACTCGAGCGCGCGCACTTCACCACCGACATCGAGACCGACGCGCAGTCCCCGGGACCGCATGGCATCGACCGCGTCGAATTCTGGGTCCAGACCAATCCCGGCACCAAGCCCGGTCCGATGATGAAAGTCGCATCCGGCGGCGAGCTTGCGCGTTTGATGTTGGCGCTCAAGGTCGCGCTCGCCGACCGTGGCTCGGCGCCGACTCTGGTGTTTGACGAAATTGACACCGGCGTTGGCGGCGCTGTTGCGGATGCAATCGGCGTTCGGCTGCTGCGTCTTGCCGGCCGGGTGCAAGCGCTGGCTGTTACGCACGCGCCGCAGGTCGCCGCGCGCGCCACGCGTCATTACCTCATCACCAAGGATGCGCTCGATAAAGGCAAGCGCGTGGCAACGCGTATCGCCGAACTCGTCCCCGGGCGTCGCCGCGAAGAGATCGCGCGCATGCTGGCGGGCGCCGAAATCACGGCCGAGGCGCGAGCGGCCGCGGAACGGTTGATCAAGGCTGCTGGGTAAAATGGCGAGGCGCACCGCAGGATCGCCGAAAGCATCATCGAAAGCCGGGGCGATCGCGACAATCAGTGTCGACGAGCTTTCCGAGAAACAGGCCAAGATCGAGCACAGCCGGATCGAGACCGAAATCACCGCGCACGACAAACGCTACTATCAGCAGGATGCCCCGAGCATTTCGGACGCCGAATATGATGCACTGCGCCGTCGCTACGCGGCAATCGAGGTGCGCTTTCCGCAATTGCACACGCTGCACAGCCTGTCACTGAAGGTCGGCGCCAGACCGGCGCGCGGCTTCGCCAAGGTGCGCCATGCGGTCCCGATGCTGTCGCTTGACAACGCCTTCAGCGATGAAGACGTCAACGGTTTCGTCGGGCGCATTCGCCGCTTTCTGCGACTGGCGGAGGACGAAAAGATCACGTTTGCAGCGGAGCCGAAGATCGACGGGCTGTCGGTGTCGCTGCGCTATGAGCGCGGCACTCTGGTCAACGGCGCTACGCGCGGCGACGGCGCCGAAGGCGAGGACGTCACCGCCAATGTGCGTACGCTCGCCGATGTTCCGCACGCGCTCCGCGGCAAGCATGTTCCGGCGATCTGCGAGATCCGCGGGGAGGTCTACATGACCAAGCCGGCGTTCCTCGAACTCAACCGCCGGCAGGCGGAAGCCGGCAAGCAACTCTACGTCAACCCGCGCAATACCGCCGCCGGCTCGCTGCGCCAGCTTGACCCTGCGATCACGGCATCGCGGCCGCTTGGCTTTTTCGCCTACGCCTGGGGCGAATTGACCGAGATGCCGGCTGATACCCAGTCGGCGATGATCAAGTGGCTTAAGGGCATCGGGTTCAAGACCAATCCGCTGACCAAGCTATGCCATTCGGTGGGAGAATTGTTGACGTTCCATCACGAGATTGAACTCAAGCGCGGCGCGCTCGATTACGACATAGACGGCGTCGTCTACAAGCTCGATCGCCTCGACTGGCAGGAGCGGCTCGGCTTCGTCTCGCGCACGCCGCGCTGGGCCGTCGCGCACAAGTTTGCCGCCGAGAAGGCAACCACGGTCGTCAACGGTATCGATATCCAGGTCGGGCGCACCGGCGCGCTGACGCCGGTCGCCAAGCTTGCGCCGGTCACGGTCGGCGGCGTGGTGGTGCAGAACGCGACACTGCATAATCAGGATGAGATCGCTCGCCTCGATGTGCGCATCGGCGACACGGTCGAAATCCAGCGCGCCGGCGATGTCATTCCGCAGGTCCTCGGCGTCGTGCTGGAGAAGCGGCCGAAGGACGCGAAGCCCTATCATTTTCCAAAGAAATGTCCGTGTCCGCTCAAGACCGACGTGGTGCGCGAAGTGATCGCGGGCGGCGAGGAGGGCGCGCGGGCGCGCTGCAGCGGCGAGTTCGCCTGCCCCTATCAGCGCATGGAGCATCTGCGGCATTTCGTGTCACGCCGGGCGTTCGATATCGAGGGCCTGGGCGAAAAGCAGATCGAGCTGTTCTTCGAGAACGGCTGGGTCAAGGAGCCTGCGGATATTTTCACGCTCGAAAGCCGCGACAACAAGATCAAGCTCGAAAAGCAGGAGGGCTTCGGTGAACTCTCAGTGCGAAACCTGTTCGAGGCAATCCGCGCGCGGCGTGAGATCGCGCTCGACCGTTTCATCTATGCGCTCGGCATCCGCCACGTCGGCGACACGACCGCGCTCGCGCTCGCGCGAGGCTATGGCTCGTGGACGGCGTTTCATGACGCCGCCCTGAAACTCGCAAAGGGTGATGAGGAGACGCGCGCGGAAATGGATGCGCTCGACCAGATCGGCGACACGGTGCTTGACGCGACCGCCGCCTATTTCGGCGAGCGCCACAACCGCGACAAAGTTGAACGGCTGACCAAGCTCGTCACGGTGCTTGATGCCGAAAAGCCGAAGCATTCGCCGATTGCCGGCAAGACCGTCGTGTTCACGGGCTCGCTCGAAAAGATGACCCGCGACGAGGCCAAGGCGATGGCGGAGCGCCTCGGCGCGAAGGTCGCGGGCTCGGTGTCGAAGAAAACCGATTACGTCGTCGCCGGGCCGGGCGCCGGCTCCAAATTGGCGGAAGCCAAGAAGCACGGCGTGAAAGTGCTGAGCGAAGACGAGTGGTTCAAGCTCGTGGGCATCGACCAATAAATTGGCAAGCCCGCGCGTCCCGGCTACTTCACCGGCACCGGCGCGCGCAGCAAGGCGGCGAAAATCGCGACGCAGCCCACGCCCACGAACAGCATATGCAGCAGCATCGGCGTGGCGCTGGAAGCGCCCGCCACCAGATGCCCCGCGAGC
>JBGPOB010000256.1:0-5516 GCA_041487815.1 Xanthobacteraceae bacterium
CGGCGTGCCGTTGGCGGCCAGAACTTCGCCGGCGAGATAGAGCGATCCCGTGATCAGGATGCGCGGCGCCGGCGCGAGCTCGAGTTCGCGCACGCGCGCCAAGGCCGTCTCGATGTCATCGGCGGTCTCCGAGGGAATTCCGATGCCCGCCCCGCTGGCGGCCAGCGCTTGCGCCGGCAGCGTCTTGTCCTGGCGGATGGGAATGGCGATGAGCCGGCGCGCGAGGCCGGCGAAATTGCGCAGGAAGCCTGCTGAATCCTTGGTGGAAAGCATGCCGGCGATGAGCACGACCGGGCGCGAGACGCGATCTTCGAGGTCCGCCAGCGCGGCGGCGGCGGCGCGCCCGCCGTCGGCATTGTGGCCGCCGTCGAGCCAGAGTTCGCTGTCGCGCGGCAACAGCGCCTGCAGCTTGCCGGCGGTCAGGCGCTGCATGCGCGCGGGCCAGTCGGCTTTCAGAATTCCTTTCTCGAACGCGCGCGCCTCCAGCGTCTGATCGACCTCGGCTACATCGGTTTGCCCCGAAACAATTTTGCTGTTGGGTGCGATCCTGCCCGCAACGCTTCGCGACAAATCGGGATCACGCCCCAGCGTCAGCCCGCTGACGCGCAAGGCCGCGATCGCGGTGCCGGCGTTGTCGAACTGATGGCGGCCGAACAGCCGCGGCGCCGGCAGGTCGATGAGCCCGCGCGCGTCCTGATAGACGAGCCGCCCGCGCTCCTCGCCCGCAATCCACTCCTGGCCGAGCACATGCAGCGGCGCGCCGACTTCGTCGGCGTAGCGCGTGATGACGGCGAGCGGGCCTTCCGGCTGGCGCCCGATCACGGCCGGTACGTCGCGCCGCATGATCGCCGCTTTTTCTGCCGCGATCTTTTCCAGCGTGTCGCCGAGGAACTCGACGTGGTCGATGGATATCGGTGTGATGACGCTGACCAGAGGACGCTCGATCACGTTGGTGGCATCGAGCCGGCCGCCAAGCCCGACTTCGAGGAGGAGAACGTCCGCCGGGTGGCGCGAAAACAACACGAGCGCCGCCGCGGTCTCGATTTCGAACACCGTGATGGGCGCGTCGCCATTGACGCGCTCGCACTCCGCCAGCGCTTCGGCGAGCGCGGCGTCGGTGACGAGCTTGCCGGCGATGCGGTAGCGCTCGTTGATGCGCACCAGGTTGGGCGACGTATAGACGTGCACGCGCAGGCCGGCGGCTTCGAGCATCGCGCGCATGAAGGCGATGGTCGAGCCCTTGCCGTTGGTGCCGGCGACATGGATGACCGGCGGCAGGGCGCGCTCGGGATGGCCGAGCGCCGCCAGGATGCGCCACATCCGATCGAGCGACAGGTCGATGCGCTTGGGATGCAGCGTCAGCAGGCGCGCGAGAATGGCATCGACCGCGGTCATTGGCGCGCCCTGCGGTTCGTTAGGCCTGCGCGGGCGTGGACGCGGCGTCCGCGCGTTGCGCCGGCGCCTTGGTCAACAGGCGGCAGAGCCGCGCGAGCATCGCGCGCAGGTCGCGGCGGTGCACGACCATATCGACCATGCCATGATCGAGCAGATACTCCGACTTCTGGAATCCGTCCGGCAGTTTCTCGCGGATGGTCTGCTCGATGACGCGCGGACCGGCAAAGCCGATCAGCGCGCCGGGTTCGGCGATCTGCACGTCGCCGAGCATGGCATAGGACGCGGTGACGCCGCCCGTCGTCGGGTTGGTCAAGACGACGATGTAGGGCAGGCGCGCCTCGCGCAGGCGTTCGACGGCGACCGTCGTGCGCGGCAGCTGCATCAGCGCCAGGATGCCCTCCTGCATACGCGCGCCGCCGGAAGCGGCGAACATGATGAACGGCGAGCCCTTGTCGACCGCGGTTTCGAGACCCTTGATCACCGCCTCGCCCGCCGCCATGCCGAGCGAGCCGCCCATGAAGTCGAAATCCTGCACGCCGACCACGACCGGCACGCCGTCGAGCCGGCCGTAGCCGAGCTTGATCGCGTCATGCAGCCCGGTCTTCGTCCGCGCGTCCTTGAGCCGGTCGGCATAGCGGCGTTCGTCGCGAAACCGCAATGGATCGGCCGGCACTTCCGGGACGCCGATGTCGATCCAGGTCTCGCCGTCGAAGATCGATTTGAGCCGCGCCACTGCGCTCATGCGCATGTGGTAGTTCGAGCCGGGGATGACGAACTGGTTGGCCTCGACGTCCTTGTAGAACACGAGCTGGCCGCTCTCGGGACATTTGATCCAGAGATTCTCCGGCGTTTCGCGGCGCGCCAGAATGCTGCGAATCTTGGGCCGGACAACGTTGGATATCCAGTTCATGCGGCTTTGCTCATTGAAGTCCCAAATGTCGCGCCGGGCTTCGGTCGTGCCGGGGCTTCGCAAATTGTGTCGTATGACATGGTTTGCCGGGTCAAGCCCGGCAAGCGTCACAAATTTATTTATTCTGCGGCTTGACGGCGCGCGCCACGCACGCCCGACGCCAGCGCCGTCACCAGATCGGTCACGGCCTTGACCGTGCGCGGCCCGGCCTTACCGTCCTCAAGGCTGGCGCGCACCGCATCGACGAGGGCGGAGCCGACAACGACGCCGTCGGCATGGCGCGCGATCGCGGCGGCGGTGTCCGCGGTGCGAACGCCGAAGCCGACGCAGACCGGTAGCGCGGTGTGGCGCTTGATGCGGGCGACGGCGGCGGCGACCTTGGTCGCGTCGGGCGCCGCGGCACCGGTGATGCCGGTGATCGAGACGTAGTAGACGAAGCCCGACGTATGCGCGAGCACGACGGGCAAGCGCGCATCGTCGGTCGTCGGTGTCGCCAGCCGGATGAAGCTCAATCCCGCGCGCAGCGCCGGCAGGCACAGTTCCTCGTCTTCTTCGGGGGGCAAATCAACCACAATCAAACCATCGACGCCGGCGGAGTTCGCATCGGCTAAAAATTTATCGACGCCATAGACATAGATCGGATTGTAGTAGCCCATCAGAACGATCGGCGTGTCGTTGTCGCCGGCGCGGAAATCGCGCACCAACGCCAAGGTCTTGTGGGTGTCATGTCCGCCGTGAAGCGCGCGCAGGCCGGCGGCCTGAATGGCGGGACCATCCGCCATTGGATCGGTGAACGGCATGCCGACTTCGATCACGTCGGCGCCAGCCTTCGGCAAAGCCTTGGTGATCGCGAGCGAGATCGCGTAGTCGGGGTCGCCGGCCATCGTGAACGTCACCAGCGCGGCGCGGCCTTCCTTTTTCAGCGCGCCGAAGCGCCGCTCAAGACGGCCGGCCATCAGAACTTGTTTCCCAGATACGCCGCGACCGACGTCAAATCCTTGTCGCCGCGTCCGGACATATTGAGCACCATCAAATGATCCCTGGGCTTCTTAGGCGCGAGGTCGGCGATTTTAGCCAGTGCGTGCGCGGGCTCTAGCGCAGGGATGATGCCTTCCAACTTGCTGCACAATTGAAACGCCGCCAGCGCTTCATCGTCGGTCGCCGAGAGATATTTCACGCGGCCGATGTCGTTGAGCCAGGCGTGTTCCGGGCCGATGCCGGGATAGTCGAGGCCGGCGGAAATCGAGTGCGCCTCGTTGATCTGGCCGTCCTCGTTCATCAGGAGATAGGTCCGGTTGCCGTGCAGCACGCCCGGCCGTCCGCCGGCGAGCGAGGCCGCGTGCAGCCCGCTGCCAAGGCCGTGGCCGGCGGCTTCGACGCCGTAAATCTCGATCGCACGATCGTCGAGGAAGGGATGAAACAGGCCCATCGCATTCGAACCGCCGCCGATGCAGGCGATGAGCGAATCCGGCAAGCGGCCTTCCGCCTCCATCATCTGCGTGCGGGTTTCGTTGCCGATCACGCACTGAAAATCGCGCACCATCGCCGGATAAGGATGCGGTCCCGCGACGGTGCCGATGCAATAAAAAGTATTCGCGACGTTCGTCACCCAGTCGCGCAACGCCTCGTTCATGGCGTCCTTGAGCGTTTTGGAGCCGGACTCGACGGGGCGAACTTCGGCGCCGAGCGCCTGCATGCGCAGCACGTTCGGCTTTTGCCGCTCGATATCCACCGAGCCCATGTAGACGATGCATTCGAGGCCGAATTTCGCGCATAACGTCGCCGTCGCGACGCCGTGCATGCCGGCGCCGGTTTCCGCGATCACGCGCGGCTTGCCCATGCGGCGCGCCAGCATGAGCTGGCCCAGCACGTTGTTGACCTTGTGCGCGCCGGTGTGGTTGAGGTCCTCGCGCTTGAAATAGATTTTCGCGCCCATCAGGTCTGAGGCCGTCTTGGTGTTTCTGAAATGCGCGGTCAGGCGCTCGGCGAAATAGAGCGGGGTCGGCCGGCCGACGTAATTTTTCAGATGCCCCGCCAGCTCCACCTTGAACGCCGGATCGTTCTTGGCCACGGCATAGGCGCGCTCCAGTTCGAGGATGAGCGGCATCAGGGTCTCGGCGACGAAGCGCCCGCCGTAGATGCCGAAATGCCCGCGCTCGTCGGGCCCGGTACGGAACGAGTTGGGTTGCTGCATGCTCATGCGCTGTCCGCCGCCTGCGTCGCAAACCGGTCCGCAGCCAATCGGGCCGCGCGAATGAAGGCGCGGATGCGGTCGGTATCCTTTTCGCCCGGCGCGCGCTCGACCCCCGAGGAGACATCGACGCCTTGCGCGCGCGTGATGCGCAGCGCCTCGCCGACGTTGTCGGCATTGAGCCCGCCCGAGAGCATATACGGCAGACCGGGATCGATGGCGTGCAGCAACTGCCAGTCGAAGGATTTTCCGAGACCGCCCGGCCGCGTCGCATCGCGCGGCGGCCGCGCGTCGAACAGCAGGCGGTCGGCCACACCCACATAGGCTGCGGCGGCCGCAAGATCGGCGCGCGTCGCAATGGCGATCGCCTTCATCACCGGCAGGCCGAACTTCGCCTTGACGGCGGCGACCCGCGCCGGCGTCTCGTTGCCATGAAGCTGCAACAGATCGGGCGCCAGCGCATCGATCGCAGCCGCCAGCGCTGCGTCGTCGGCGTCGACCGAGAGTGCGACCTTGCGGGCGCGGCCGTTCACGCGCCCCGCCAACGCACGCGCCAGCGCGGGCGTCACGTTGCGCGGCGAGGCCGCAAAGAACACAAAGCCGATCATGTCGGCGCCGGCGTCGAGCGCGACATCGAGGGCCTCGGGCGTGCTGAGCCCACAGATTTTGACTTGCACAGACATCAATGGCTGCTCCGAGAACGCGGTTCTACATGGTAGCCTTGGAAATGTCTCGCCAGGAACAACCCAGGCCGGACCACCCCCGGCGCCCGGTCATCCCCAATGCGCGCCCGTCATATCGTTGGCAATCGGAGGGGCCGCTTTCGTTAGCCGTGCCGGCGCAGGCGAGGCAATTGGGTCCGCGATGTCGTGTTTGAGACGCTCGTTGTCCGCGCGCAGCGCCCGCGCCTCGGCTTGCGCCGCGCGTGCCAGGCGCCGCCATTTGCCCTGCCGGAGCCAGGTGGCGCCGCCGCCGATGATCGCGCCCGCGATCAGGAAAATGAACGCGAGCGCAAACAGC
>JBGPOB010000257.1:0-5515 GCA_041487815.1 Xanthobacteraceae bacterium
AGATGACCCGAAGGAATACGCCGCTCAAGGTTGAACAGATAGAACAGCTGGCTCTGATCGCCCGTCTGTTGACCCATCATGGCAAACCTCCGCCGCTGATAGTCTCAAGCAGACGGAATCACTGTTCGCACGCGAGCGCGAGGGCTTTTTCAACAGTATCGGCCCAAAGCGGAAGTTCAATATCCAACGATCAATGTCTGCTTTCAAAGTAAGAACAGACGTCGCAATTTGACGAGGCGATTTCCGCTTTTGACCCTGAACGAACCTAGTAGTTTAAGAACGAAGACTCGGAAGAAACGTTGACTTAAATCAGACAACGTCATTGGCTCTTAATGTATGTTGCGTATAGGGGCTTATACGCCATTGCTTAATCGATACAATTATTCGGAGACGGGGACTACAGCTTCATTTTTGATTTCAATCAATGACAAATGGGATGTCACCGTCGTTGGTTAAAGAAATAGAATGTGTGCGAGGAAGTCTTTTTTGCCGTGCAAGGTTGCAACATTGCCGCACACTGAAACGGGCTCCTTTCCTCGCTGATGTTTTCGATTGCGCTCGCGTCCGAAATGTGGGCGGGCAAATCGCATGCCTGGATAAATTGGGCGCGCGGTGGCTGAGGTCAGTGAGATGACGTTGTCAATCGACGCCATGTTCGCCAGCCGGCTGGGAGCTTCGAACCGTGGTTAAAGCAACATTCCTGCCTGGACGGTCACCATGGTCGTATTGGCTCGCAGGGCGGTGGCGGCGCGGCCAAGGCAAGAAGCCTGCCGTTAACGCGGAGGGTGTCGCCTGATGATCGGAGCGGAGCTGATCGCGAGGGCTATCAAGCGGCAAGGGATTCGAACTGTATTCGGATTGCCCGGCCACCTCGAGGTCCTGTTTGGCGCACTACTCCACCACGACATTCGGCTCATTCACATGCGTCATGAAGCGGCAGTTGTGATGGCTGCAGACGGGTATGCGCGCGTGCGTCGTCACATCGGTGTTGCCTGCGTAACCGCAGGGCCTGGTCTGGCCAACGCTATTGGCGGCATCGCAAGTGCCTATGAGGCGTGCACGCCGGTGCTGATTTTTTCCGGCCGCAATGCGGTAATGTTGGATGAGACAGCATCACTACAGGATATGGATCACGTCGGCATAGTGCGGTCGATAACGAAGTGGGCCCAAACGGTTCACGAAGCCTCTCGTCTCGGCGAATACATCGACATGGCCTGCCGTATCGCGCTCAGCGGTCGTCCTGGCCCCGTTTTACTCGAAATACCACGTGATGTCGCGCAGGCGCATGTCGACGAAGATCAGGCCGAAGCCTCGCTGCAATCGCTTGTCCGGGCTGCGCAACCTGTCGCCAACGACAGCGCCATCAAGTCTGCGGCGCATTTGCTCGCCCATGCGGAACAACCGATCATTATCGCGGGCAACGGCGCCTACTGGGGCGGTGCTGGACCCGGTTTGCAGCGGCTTGCGGACGAGTTTGGATTCCCCGTCATCACTCGTGCGCTTGGGCGAGGCCTGGTTCGCGAGGATATGCGGACGGGGTTCCCTTGGCCTCTGGCGTATCCGGCCGCTGCACAAGCTGACGTTGTTCTTCTTGTCGGCTCACGGATGGGATCGCCGGTCTGCTATGCGGCTCCTCCTTTTTTTCGCGGCGATGCCAGATTCGTTCAGATCGACATCGACGGCTCGGAGATCGGGCGCAATAACCGCGTCGAAGTCCCGGTTGTCGGAGACAGTGGACCGGCGGTCAATGAAATCGCGGCGGAACTCGCCCGGCACGATCGTGGACCGCGTGATCCAACCTGGGTAAACGCGGCTCTGCAGCCGAAACTGGCCCGGATCGAGCAAATTGGTCGTGACAATACCGCCATGGCCCATCCGCTGCACATCGCAAGAGAGCTCGCAAGCCACATGCCGGCGGATGCAATCTTCGTCGGCGATGGCGCCAATTGCTTGAACTGGTTCAAGGGTGTCTTGCGGGTGCATCAGGCTCCCGGCTGGATAGACCACGAGCCGTTTGGATCGATGGGCATTGGGCTGCCGATGGCGATAGGCGCAGCGGCGGCACAACAGGAAATGGGGACGCATCGAGTGGTTTGCCTCGGGACAGGCGATGGTGCCCTTGGACAGTATCTCGCCGAGCTTGCGACCGCTTCACTGCATCGCCTGCCGATTTTTATTGTGGTCGCCAATGACGGAGGATGGGGCGCAAGCCGCAACATCGAATTGCGGCTCATGAATCGCACGTATGGCGTCGACATGAATCAGAGCCGCTACGACCTAGTGGCACAGGGGCTGGAATGTCACGGAGAATTCGCCGCCGCGTCCGCAGACGTTGGTCCCGCGTTCGATCGCGCGTGGGAGAGCGTCAACCGCGGCCAGCCGGCTCTCGTCAACGTTCTTGTCGATCGCGAATCGGGATTCGGGCGCGAGGAACCATTGCTGCAAATGGCGCCATTCAATCTTGGATATCGGCGAAAGCAATAGAACAGTGCCAGCAGAAATTTGGAGGAACATCGTCATGCTCAGGCTTTATCACTACGAGCCTTATGTTAACTCAATGAAAAACATGATCTTCCTGAAGGAAAAGGGCATCGACTTTGTCAGCGGCCGACATTCGGCGTGCAGTTAGGCCGGGTGGCACGTCAAGGTGAAGCGTTTTCGTGGTCTTCATATTGATCACGAACTCAAACTTGGTTGTCTGCTCGGCCGGGATACCGGCGGTTTTGGCACCCTTAAGAGTTTTGTCCACAAAGACGCTGCGCGGCGATACAGATCGAGGAAATTTACCCCCATAGGACGTTTACTCATAATTCGAGACTGGTCGGTAAGGTCCCTCGGCCGATCACCGGATACGGCTTCTCATGAGGAGATGCGCCTGTTGCGGCTGCATCTCAGTGAGAACTGCGTCGGCGCGCCGGCCATCAATTCGATGACCTCGGCGCTGCGGTTCTTCTTCTCGTTGACGCTCGATCGATCCGATACGGCCCAACAATTCACGTTCGTGCACGGGCACTCAAGCTGCCGCCTGTCTTAAGCACCGAGGGAGTTGCGAGTCTGTTGGAGGCCGCCTCCGGCATCAAGTACAAGGCCGCGCTTAGCGCCGCCTATGGTGCGGTTTTGCGCAATATGATGAATTCCCTACCGGAGGGCCAGACGATGACGATCTTGTTGGGCTCGCTCATGCGTCTCCGCCGCTATTCCTGGAACGCGGTCTCGCGCGTCTTGCGGAATTGCGGCAGGGCAACGAGCAAGACTAGGCCGATTGCCATCAACAACAACGCCAGCGAAATCGGTCGGTAGAGGAATATCATCGGATCGCCGCGCGAGAACAACATGGATCGCCGCAGATTCTCCTCCATCAACGGTCCGAGGATGAAGCCGAGCACGAGCGGCGCCGATTCGCATCCGAACTTGGTTAGGAGATAGCCGAAGGCGACGAACAACATCGTCAGCACGATGTCGGTCGTCGAGTTGTTGACGGTATAGATGCCGATCAAGCAGAACAGCACGATGCACGGATAGAGTAGGCGATAGGGAAGTGCGAGAAGCTTCACCCACATGCCGATCAGCGGGAGATTGATCACCAGCAGCATCAGGTTGCCGATCCACATGCTGGCGACCATGCCCCAGAACAGATCCGGACGCTTGTCCATCACCGCCGCGCCCGGCGCGATGCCCTGGATGATCATCGCGCCCATCATCAAAGCCATGACCACGTTCGACGGCAGACCAAGCGTCAGCAGCGGGATGAACGAGGTTTGCGCCGCCGCGTTGTTGGCGGATTCTGGCCCGGCGACACCTTCGATGGCGCCGCGACCGAAGCGCAAAGGGTTCTTGGCGACCTTCTTCTCGAGAGTATAGCTTGCAAACGACGCAAGCACGACGCCGCCGCCCGGTAGAATGCCGAGTAGTGATCCAAGACCCGTCCCGCGCAGGACGGCGGGCCACGCTTCGCGGAAATCCTGCATCGTGAGCCATAGCTTCCCGATTTTCGCGGTGATGACTTGGCGCTGCTCATGCCTCTCTTCCAAATTGGTCATCACCTCGTTTAGGCCAAACAGCCCCATGACCACCGGCAGGAAGCCGATGCCGTCGAACAGTTCGGAAACGCCGAAGGTGTAACGGGCGGTGCCGGTGTTGACGTCAGTGCCGGACAGACCGAACAGCAGGCCGACGAAGATCATGGCGATGGCCTTGATGAGCGAGCCCTGCGCCATCACCACCGCCGACAAGAGACCCAGCACCATCAGCGAAAAGTATTCGACCGAAGTGAACTTCTCGGAGAATGCCGCCAGGATGGGCGCAAAGCCAGCGACGACCAGGGTGCCGACGCAACCGGCGAAGAACGAGCCGAGCGCAGCCACCGCAAGGGCAGCGCCAGCGCGGCCCTCGCGGGCCATCTGGTAGCCGTCGAGGCAGGTGACGACCGAGGAGGTCTCGCCGGGCATGTTGACCAGGATCGCCGTGGTCGAGCCGCCGTATTGAGCGCCATAGTAGATACCGGCCAGCATGATTAGCGCCGCCAGCGGCGATAGGCCGTAGGTGACCGGCAGCAGCATCGCGATGGTCGCAACTGGACCGATGCCCGGCAGAACACCAATGAGCGTGCCGAGCATGCAACCGATGAAACAGAACATTAAATTCTGCAAGGACAACGCGGCGCTGAACCCGGTGACGAGATTGTGAAGGATATCCATCTCAGTCGCCCCCGATGATCGGTATTGCCTGGCCCAGTCCATAGATGAAGACAAGGACGCAGAAGACAGAGAGGAAGACCGCAAGCGCGATCGTTTCCAACCATTTTGATTCCGTCGAAGCCACTGCGGCGATCACAGTCACAGCCGACACCGTGACGAGCAGTCCGGCGGTCCTGATGATCAAGGCAAACAGGAGAATCGAAAGAAGGATCAGGATGACCGGGCGCCACCGGACAGTAGCAATCGCCGGCCCTTCATACCTGAGTGAACTGAAGCCGGTGCCGATCCCAAAAACGATGAGAGAATAGCTGAGCAGCATCGGCATATAGCCGGGCCCCATCGCAGACATGGTTCCAACGTCGTACTCCTGGCCGAACCACAGCCCCCCCACTCCGATGACGAAAAATGTGATTGCGGCCCCTAAATCCTGCGGGCTTTTGATGCTGACCATTACTGGCCTCCTGTTGTGGCGCCCCTCATGTACGCAAATATTGCCGCAAAGCCGGTCGTCCGATCGTTCGCGATCGGATCGCCGGGCTGAGAGCCCGCCCGAACTTTTCACGAATTGCGGATACTGCTTCGGGCACCGCAACTCTGTTGCGCGCGGCGCCCGAGGCCGCGTTGCGCCCGCGTGCTTATTGCGGCTCGATGCCCGCGAGCTTCACCAACTCGCCCCACCGCTTGATTTCCGAGGCAAGCAGGTCTTTGAGCATCTTAGAGTTGCCCGGGAAGGAATCGGCGCCGAGGTTGGCCAGGAATTTCTTGGCTTCTTCGCTGGCGACGATCTGGTTGAAGTAGCCCTCCAGCTTGTCGACGAT
>JBGPOB010000258.1:0-5513 GCA_041487815.1 Xanthobacteraceae bacterium
CCCCTTCGCGCCGGGGCGCATGGACGCGTCGCAGGCGCAGACCGACGCGCACTCCTTCGCGCCGCTCGAACCGACCGCTGACGGCTTCCGCAACTATCTCCGCGGCAAGCAGCGCCTGCCGGCTGAGGAACTGTTAGTGGATCGGGCGCAATTGCTGACGCTGACTGCGCCAGAAATGACGGTTCTCGTCGGCGGCCTGCGCGTGCTGAACGCAAATATTGGACAGTCCGCGCACGGCGTCTTCACCAAGCGGCCCGAGACGCTGACGAACGACTTCTTCGTCAACCTGCTCGACATGCGCACGCAATGGCAGGCATCTGCCGGGTCCGAAGGCGTGTTTGAAGGGCGCGACCGGAAGACGAATGAGGTCAAGTGGACAGGCACGCGTGTCGACCTGATCTTCGGTTCGCACTCGCAGCTGCGGGCGCTTGCGGAAGTCTATGCGTGCGCGGACTCGAAGGAGAAGTTTGTGAAAGACTTCGTGGCGGCGTGGACCAAGGTGATGAACGCTGATCGCTTCGACCTCGCCTGATCTCTGCGGAAAGGTTTTCGAGGGCTTCTAGAGCGCAGCCGCGACAAAAATGAAACGGCCGGGCATTTGCCCGGCCGTTTTTTTTCGCTACTGCCCGCCGTCGCCATCGACTGCGCCGTGCGCCGCCTTGAGCTGCTCCGGATGCGGCATGGCGATGACGTTGTAGCCGGAGTCGACGAAGTGCACCTCGCCGGTGACGCCGGTCGACAGGTCGGACAGCAAATACAATCCGGCGCCGCCCAGCTCCTCCAGCGTGACGCCGCGGCCGAGCGGAGAATATTTCTGCTGGAAGGCAAACATGTAGCGTGCATCGGTGATGCCGGCGCCGGCCAGCGTGCGGATCGGGCCGGCCGAGATCGCGTTGACGCGGATTTTCTGCGGCCCGAAATCCACCGCCAGATAGCGTACCGAGGCCTCCAGACCTGCTTTCGCCACGCCCATCGCGTTGTAGTTCGGCATCGCGCGCAGGCCGCCGTTATAGGTCAGCGTCACCATCGAGCCGCCGTTCGGCATCAGCGCTGAGGCGCGCTTGGCGGCTTCGGTGAAGGCGTAGCAGGAGATCACCATAGTGCGGATGAAGTTCGCGCGCGTCGAGTCGGCGTAGCGGCCCTTGAGTTCGTTCTTGTCGGAGAAGGCGATCGCGTGCACGAGAAAATCCATCGCGCCCCATTGCTTCGCGATCTCGGCAAATACCGCGTCGACCGAGGCGATGTCCTCGACATCGCACGGCATCACCATCGATGAGCCGATTGATTCAGCGAGCGGCTTGACGCGTTTCGCCAGCGCATCGCCCTGATAGGTGAAGGCGAGCTTGGCGCCGTGCGCGGCCAGCGTTCGCGCAATGCCCCAGGCAATCGAATGGTCGTTGGCGACCCCCATGACCAGGCCGCGCTTGCCTTGCATTAGATCCGGCATGGATGACTCACGCGTCGAGCCGCCTGAACACCAACGATGCATTGGTGCCGCCGAACCCGAACGAATTCGACAGCACACAGCCGAGTGTCACGTTGTCGCGGCGTTTGCGCACGATCGGCATGTCGGCGAAGGCGGGATCGAGATTTTCAATATTGGCGCTCTCGCAAATGAAGCCATTATTCATCATCAAAAGCGAATAGATCGCTTCCTGCGCGCCCGCGGCGCCGAGCGAGTGACCGGTAAGCGATTTTGTAGCGGAGATTGCCGGGGCCTTGGCGCCGAACACCTCACGAATGGCCTCGATTTCCTTGAGGTCGCCGATCGGCGTCGCGGTCGCATGCGGGTTGATGTAATCCACGGGCGTTTTGACGCTCTCGAGCGCCATGCGCATGCAGCGGACCGCGCCCTCGCCCGATGGCGCCACCATGTCGAAGCCGTCGGACGTTGCGCCGTAACCGGCGACTTCGGCGTAAATCTTCGCGCCGCGCGCCTTGGCGTGTTCGAGTTCCTCGAGCACCAGCACGCCTGCGCCGCCGGCGATGACAAAGCCGTCACGGTCGACATCGTATGCGCGCGAGGCTTTTTCCGGCGTCTGATTGAAGCCGGACGACATCGCGCCCATGGCGTCAAACAGGACCGACAATGTCCAGTCGAGCTCTTCGCATCCGCCGGCGAAGATCCGTTCCTGTTTGCCGAGCTGGATAATCTCCATCGCGTTGCCGATGCAATGGTTGGAGGTGGCGCAGGCCGAGGAGATCGAATAGTTCACGCCCTTGATCTTGAACCAGGTCGCGAGCGTCGCCGATGCCGTCGACGACATGGCTTTGGGAACCGCAAACGGCCCGACGCGCTTCGGGCCCTTGCTGCGCGTCACATCGGCCGCCTCGACGATCGCACGCGTCGAAGGCCCGCCTGAGCCCATGATGATGCCGGTGCGCTCGTTGGAAACTTCGCCGGCCTCGAGCCCGGCATCGCGAATGGCCTGTTCCATCGCAACATGGTTCCACGCCGCGCCGCCGCCGAGGAAGCGCAGCGCGCGACGATCGATCATGCCTTCAGGATCGAGCGTCGGAGCGCCGTGAACCTGGCAGCGAAAACCGAGTTCGGCATATTTGTCGGCGCGCGAAATACCGGATTTCGCTTCGCGCAGGCTTGCAAGAACTTCCTGCGTGTTGTTGCCGATGGAGGAGACAATCCCCATTCCGGTGACGACGACGCGACGCATTGTCAGCCTCTTCCGCAATCGCCGCGGCGGTTCCGCGGCCCGTTCGTCAGGCTCCGCCCGCCTCCAGCGCGGCCTCGTCGCGGAACAGTCCGACCTTGAGGTCGAGGGCGCGGTAGATCACCGAGCCATCCGCCGATAGCCAGCCATCGGCGATGCCGAGAACCAGCTTGGAGCGCATCACGCGCTTGATGTCGATGCCGTATACGACCTTTTTGACGGTCGGAAGGACCTGGCCGGAGAACTTGAGTTCACCGAGCCCGAGCGCCCGGCCCCTGCCCGGCGCGCCCAACCAGCCAAGAAAAAACCCGACGAGCTGCCACAGCGCGTCGAGCCCGAGGCATCCCGGCATGACCGGATCACCCTTGAAATGGCATGAGAAAAACCAGAGGTCTGGTTTGACCTCAAGTTCCGCGCGTACCAGGCCCTTGCCGTGCGGCCCACCCACTTCCGCGATTTCGGAAATTCGGTCGAACATCAGCATTGGCGGCAGCGGCAGTTGCGGCCCTTCGGCAAAAAGATCGCCGCGTCCGCAAGACAGCAAATCCTCGTATTCAAAGCATGACCGCCGCGTCTCCATCCCGAGCTGTTCCCCACCGCTGAAACCTTAGGACAATTGGATCGACCGAATCCCTAACACACTGTGCCCGTAGGGCATAGTCGGGGTCGGGGTCACCGGTTACCCCAACCCGACGCGCCCGGCGGCGCCGTTTTTTACCTCCGATGGCCAGCCGGATCCGTCCCGGCGTATGACTGATCCTTTTTGCGAAGCAGTTGCAAATAGCCAGGGCGCGGGCTATAGCTTGATGGGAGTGAAACGCAGGTTCCATCGAGCCTGTTCAAAGGGTTAGAACGCGTCGCGGTCCATGCAGCTTCGTCCATCAAACATCAGCCAGTCCGTCGTTGCTCCGGTGAAAGCAGAGAGGCTGCGGTCGGCTGTCACGGGATGTCCTTGGCAGGACGTCCGGACGATGCTGCGCAAAGTTGGATTGCGTCCGACGCGCCAGCGCCTCGAACTTGGCTGGTTGCTGTTTTCCAAGGGAGACCGGCACCTGACGGCAGAAATGCTGTTCGAGGAAGCGAGCAAGGCGCGCGTCCCGGTCTCGCTCGCGACCGTTTACAACACGCTCAATCAGTTCACCGACGCCGGTTTGCTCCGGCAGGTCGCGGTCGACGGGTCAAAGACCTACTTCGACACCAACGTATCGGACCATCATCACTTCTTTGTCGAAGACGAAAACGCTCTCGTCGACATCCCCTCGGCGAAGATCACGGTGACCGAGATGCCCGCCGCGCTGGAAGGCTACGAAGTCGCGCGCGTGGAAGTGGTCGTTCGCCTGAAGCGCAAAGCCGCTTGATTCAGGCCGGCGCTCGTCGGCGGGTGATGCCGACGCCGGAATTGTCCAAGAGCCAATTTGTTTTCGACGGAATCGAATGGCCCGCCTGGCATCTTGAATTGGTGCATGAACTTTTCCGAAAAGTCTTGTAACTTTTCGGGGTAATGTCCTCGTCAGCGATCGGCAAAAGTGGATGCCGGTTTCGCGCATGCCATCAAGCCTGCGCCAAGGGCGTGAATTGATCTGCGTTCGCGTGCTATCGTATTAATGTAGCGCATGATCTTACCTGCCTTCGCCGGAGCGAAGCCCCGGCTTCGCGCAGGCAGGTCGGCGAACCGATTTCAGTTCCCAGCATCATGCGCCAGCGTCACTCGATCTTTTCATTCGGGTAAACGCCCCAAAGCCGATCCTGGCGAATCCAGCCGTCGAAACCGCCGCCGGTGAGGCGGCACCAGATCCCGGTGCACCGCTTCACGTGGGCAAGTACGCCCGGCTGCAGGCGCGCGACAACGGCACTGTCCGCATCGGCGCTGACATGAAGCGCGATGGCTTCCTCGGCTGATTTCGCGACCGGTGTAATCATCGCCGTACGACGGCCCGACAGCAGAGAGTGATAGACCCAGCCTTCGGCACCTTCCCAATCGCGGATCCGTCGCCAGTTTTCGAATTCGGCGATGATCTCGACCGGCAATCCGGTATGCGTGTAGACCCAGGTGACGCCGTGATCCTTGGTCGGGCCGGCGCGAACGTTCACCTTGTCGGATTTGAGGCTGACGAAACGCGGCACCGGTAGGCCGTTGCCCGTTGCGGCGTCGGCTGCGGCGTTGGCGCGCACGATTCCGCTGCCCACGATCGCCAGGGCGACGATGGTCTGCAGCAGCGTTTTCGAGGCAATATTGGGCAATAAGATCATTTCAACACGTCGTGAAAAGAACCTACGCACGCACCGTATCGGCATCGCTCATGCTCAAAAAACCGGGAGTCGGGCGCTTGTGCCGATCCGGCCTTCTGATAGAGAGGGTCTTGCACCGGAGAGCCCGGTGGCGACGCCGCTAGAGCATGATTCGGATAAATTGCAGACCTTTCCGATATGATCATGCGCAAGAATAATAGGTTGGCAGGTCCAGGTGATTCAATCCGAAACAGCCGTGCTCTAATGTCGGCGATGACGGTTAAAGAGGACTGAACACCGCGACCGCCGCGGAATTTAGTGCAAGGTCAGAAGCGAAAGATGCCGAACCGCAACAATCCGGTGGTCATTGTCACGCGCAAGTTGCCTGATACCGTCGAAACGCGCATGCGCGAGCTGTTCGACGCGCGGCTCAATTTTACCGACAAGCCGATGAGCGAAGCCGAACTGGCGGAGGCCGCGAAAACGGCGGACGTTCTGGTTCCGACAGTCACGGACCGGATCGACGCGGCGGTGCTGGAAAAGGCCGGCCCTCGCCTCAAGCTGATCGCCAATTTCGGCAACGGCGTGGACAATATCGATGTCGCCGCCGCGGTC
>JBGPOB010000259.1:0-5477 GCA_041487815.1 Xanthobacteraceae bacterium
ATGTCCGCATCGAGCACGACAATGGCGAGATGGTGCGGCCGGGCGAAACCGGGCAATTGCTGATCGGCGGCGCGCGCGGAATTTCGATCTTTCAGGAATACGTCGACAACCCACAGGCGATGGCCGAGGCCTTCGACGCCCGCGGATTTTTCGGCACCGGCGATCTCGTCACGCTGCACGCGGACGGCTGGATCGAATACCGCGAGCGCATCAAGGACATGATCAAGGTCGGCGGCGAAAGCGTCTCGGCTGCCGAAGTCGAGGCCGCGGTCATGGCCGTGCACGGCGTGCGCGAGGTCGGCGTCGTGTCGCGGCCCGATCAGGCTTATGGCGAGGTCGCCGTGGCTTTCGTCGTGCTGAAGGAAGATGCCTCGGATCGGCAAGCCGCGGTGGTCGCCGCCATCGAGGCGCGTTGCCGGAATTCGCTGGCGAAATTCAAGGTGCCGCGCACCATCACCATCGTCCCCGAGTTGCCGAAGATCGGCAACAACAAGGTTGACCGCGCGGCACTGCGCGAGGTGGCCAATAGTTCTGGACCGCTGGTGAAATCCGCCTGAGCAGCGATCGCACTCAGGACGGCCTGGCGTCAACCGTAGCGCAGCTTGAGACTGAGAATGACGATCATCAGCACAAGCGTGATCGCGTTCGATCCAATCAACGGCCAATCGGCACGCGCAAGTCCGTAGACGAACCAAAGCAGGATCCCGACCGTGAACGCCGCCGTCGCCGGCAGCGAGATCGCGCGCGTATCGCGCTCGCGCACGATTTTCACCGCCTGCGGCAACCAACGGACGGTCGTCAGCGTTGCTCCGCTCAGCCCGACGGCATCGACGAGAAGCGGATGCATGCGGCGCTTCTAACGTGGTTCCTGAGTCGACTTGATGACATCCCGCTCGCGCGGCTGCCCGGCGGAGTTTCGGCCACGCCGGCGCCGGAATCGTGGATGACCGGATTTGCCACCGCGCCGTCCACTGGACTAAGCTGCGCCAAGTTTACGGCGCCGCGAATCCGGCAAGGCCGGACCACCCTGCAGGCGTCGACCAATCCGGGAGGCCGCCATGACCGCCAACCTCGGCTTCAAGCCCAGTGCGGCTAAATCAACGGACGTCGGCGTTCACTCGCTCGATCGTTTCGTGCTGGAGGTTCCCGATCTTGCACAGGCCGAACAATTCTACGAGGATTTCGGCCTCGACGTCGAAGAGGACGCAGCCTCGCTTACGCTGCGGACGTTCGGCCACGAGCACGAATGGGGCGAAGTGATCGAAGGCCGGAGCAAACGCCTGCACCACATTTCGTTCGGCTGCTACGCGGACGATCTCGGCCGTCTGCGTGAGCGCGCCGAAAAAGACGGCGTGGAACTTCTCGCGCCGCCGCCTGGGTTCGAAAGCAACGGATTCTGGATGCGCGATCCCGCCGGCCTGCCGATAGAGGTCAAGGTCGCTCCAAAATCCTCGCCGACGAAAAAAATACCCGGCGTGTGGTTATCCTCGCCCGAGGGCGTCGCGGCGGCGACGGTGCGCGCGCAAGCGCCAATGGTGAAGCCGCGCCGGCTATCGCATGTGCTGGCCTTCACGACCGACGTTACCCGCGCCGTCGAATTCTACGGCAAATATCTCGGCCTGCGCCTGTCGGACCGCTCCGACCATGTCGCATTCATGCACGCGATCCACGGCAGCGACCATCATGTGCTGGCGTTTGCGACGTCAAATGCGAGCGGCATGCACCATTGCAGCTGGGACGTGCCCAGCATCAACGACATCGGTCTCGGCGCCATGCACATGGCTGATAAGGGCCACACCCGCGGCTGGGGCCTTGGCCGCCACGTGCTCGGCTCGAACTATTTTCATTACGTGCGCGATCCGTGGGGAAGCTATTCGGAATATTCCTGCGATATCGATTACATTCCCGCGACCCAGAACTGGCCCGCAGGCCAGCACAAGGATGAAGATTCGTTTTACCTGTGGGGTCCCAATCCGCCCGACGATTTTACCAACAATTACGAGGCGCCGTCCGCTTAGCCTTCACCGCATGCGGCTTGAAACAAAACGCGGCCCGCAAGCGAGGCGGGCCGCGCTGTCATTTTGTATTCTGACAATGTGTTACGCGGCCACCTTCGGCAGCGCGGCCAGCGCTGCGTTCAGCGCCGCCTCGTCGTAATCGCTGTCCTCGAGCTTGCCGGCAAAGTAGTCGGTATAGGCCTGCATATCGAAGTGGCCGTGGCCCGACAGATTGAACAGGATGGTCTGCGCCTTGCCTTCGGCCTTGCAACGCAACGCCTCGTCGAACGCGACGCGGATGGCGTGGGTCGATTCCGGCGCCGCCACGATGCCTTCCGCGCGCGCGAACGTCACCGCCGCCTCAAAGCACGGGATTTGCTTAACCGCGCGCGCTTCGATCAGACCAAGCTCCTTGAGGTGGCTGACCATCGGCGCCATGCCGTGGTAACGCAACCCGCCGGCGTGGAAGCTCGGCGGAATGAACGTCGAGCCGAGCGTGTGCATTTTCACGAGCGGCGTCAGGTGCGCGGTGTCGCCGAAGTCGTAGGCGTATTTACCGCGCGTCAGCGACGGGCAGGCGGAAGGTTCTACGGCGATGATGCGCACGGACTTACGCTCGCGCAGCTTCTTGCCGAGGAACGGCAACGCCAGCCCGGAGAAGTTCGAGCCGCCGCCGGTGCAACCGATGATGATGTCGGGCCAGAAGCCCGCCATCTCCATCTGCTCGATCGCTTCGATGCCGATCACCGACTGGTGGATCAGCACGTGGTTGAGCACGCTGCCGAGCGAGTAGTTTGTATCGGCGTTCTTGGCCGCGACTTCCACCGCTTCCGAGATCGCGATGCCGAGGCTGCCGGGCGAGTCCGGCGTCTTGGCGAGAATGGCCTTGCCGGAATCGGTCTGGTTACTCGGGCTCGGGATGCAGGTCGCGCCATAGGTTTCCATCAGCGCCCGGCGATAGGGCTTTTGCTGATAGCTGACCTTGACCATGAACACTTTGACTTCGAGGCCGAACAATTGGCCGGCGAAGGCGAGCGCCGAACCCCACTGCCCCGCGCCGGTTTCGGTCGCCAGTTTCTTGATGCCGGCATCCTTGTTGTAGAACGCCTGCGGCACCGCGGTGTTCGGCTTGTGACTGCCGGGCGGGCTGACGCCTTCATACTTGTAGAAAATGCGCGCCGGGGTATCCAGGACGCGCTCGAGCCGGCGCGCGCGATAGAGCGGCGCCGGCCGCCATAGCTTGTAGACGTCGCGCACCGGCCCCGGAATTTCGATCTCGCGTTCGGCCGAGACCTCCTGCGCAATCAGCGCCATCGGAAAAATCGCCGACAGGTCGGCGGGGCCAATCGGCTTGCCGGTGCCGGGATGCAGCGGCGGCGGCAGCGGCTTCGGCAGGTCGGCGGCGATGTTGTACCAAGCCTTCGGAATACGGTCTTCGGGTAGGAGGTACTTGATACTGTCACTCATGACGCCCGGTCCCTTGTGGTTGACTGCACCGGGATAATCTTACGCTCTCTTGCCGCACGGACGCCATAGGATTGCGCGCGAATTGACCGCAGTGCGCGACCGGGCGCGCCATCCTGAATATCGCGCCCTTCTTTCACCTGAGCGTGTCCTGTAGCATCTTCAAGCGGCGCGCACGATCACGTCAAACCGGGGATCGCAACCATGAATCTGGTCGCAAATCGTGAGTGCGGGACGTGCACCGTTTGCTGCAAGATCTTGGCGATCGATGACGTGGAGCTTCAGAAACTGCCCGGCATCATGTGTCCGAACTGCAAAGCCGATGCCGGATGCCAAATATACGAAACGCGCCCTGCGACGTGCCGCGGGTTCTATTGCGGCTGGCGGTACCTGCCAAATCTCGGCGACGATTGGCGGCCGGACCGGTGCGGCATCATGATCCGGCATCAACGAGACCAAATTCCGCCGGGGTACAAGGTGTCGGGCCTGAGATTCCTCGTGTTCGATCGCGCGGATGCCTTGTTCAGGCCGGGGTTCGTCGAATACCTCGGCGCGTTGACCGAACACGGCGTGCCACTGTTCCTGTCGATGCGCGGACCTGACGGATACTCCGACGGAACGCTATTCATCAACGATCACCTGGCGCCCGCCGTTGCCAGACGTGACCGGGACGCATGCGTGAAAATCTTGAATGCCGCGCTCGACGCCTTGCGGGGCAACAAATTCGAACCCGCCGTTCTCAAACATGGAAATCCCAGGCTGCCCGGCTGACGAGCCGCCGGCGTCAGCAGCGCGATCAAATCGGGGCCGCGCGAGAACTCTTTCCATCGCAGGTTTCACGTCAAAAAGCAGAGCTGCCCTTCCATCGCCCTGCGACTCTGACCATATTCACAGGCAATGCCCAAATCGCCCTCCCGCCCTAAAAAATTCAAGGACCCCGCGCACCCGACGCGGTCGAAGGCCGCGCGCGAACACGTGCCGCAAATCGCGCCGGAGCTGGAACAAATACTTAACCCCGCCATCGGGCGCGGCGAAGCCGGCGTCGGCTCGGGAACCGGCTTGCAGCCACCGCCGACCAATTCCAAAGATCGGCGTGCTGATGCTGCCGCCGCGCACCAGGCGCGGGCCTCGACCCAGCAGGGATTTGCCGAAGCGCCGCAGCGCGGCTATGTCGGCAAGACGCCGGCCGCTATGGGACCGCTCGATCCCGATCTCGCGCGCGCGTGGGGAATAGAAGAAGATGACGCGGGCTCGGCTGCACCCTCCGCTGGCGGGGGAGGGTCGCGCGGCGAAGCCGCGCGGGGTGGTGTGAGCGGGCCGCGCGCGCGCGCCAACAAGAAATCAACTCCGCCGTCACCCCCACTCGGCTCGCTGCACTCGCCCACCTCCCCCCTCCAGGGGGAGATGGGTGCTCGCGGCGGCGCCAAGGACACCTCAAACGACGATTGGCCGGCCACGCCGATCGCCGGTATCGCCAGCCAGCGCGCGCTCGACGCGCTGCTGCGCGAGGGCCGCCGCGAATTCCTGCGTGACGACGGCGCGACGACCGTGTGGACGCCGCACCGCCCGCTGCGCCCGGAGAAGTCCGAGGGCGGCATCCGCTTCAAGATCACATCTGAATTCGAGCCCGAAGGCGATCAGCCGCAGGCGATCCGCGAACTGGTCGAGGGCGTCAAGCGGCACGATCGCACGCAGGTGCTGCTCGGCGTCACCGGGTCGGGCAAGACCTTCACGATGGCGAAGGTGATCGAGGAGACGCAGCGCCCGGCCCTCATTCTCGCGCCCAACAAGACCCTTGCCGCGCAGCTCTACGGCGAGTTCAGAAGCTTCTTCCCGGACAACGCGGTCGAGTATTTCGTCTCCTACTATGACTACTATCAGCCGGAAGCCTACGTTCCGCGCACCGACACCTACATCGAGAAGGAATCCTCGATCAACGAGCAGATCGACCGCATGCGCCACTCGGCGACGCGTTCACTGCTGGAGCGCGACGACGTCATCATCGTCGCCTCGGTG
>JBGPOB010000260.1:0-5472 GCA_041487815.1 Xanthobacteraceae bacterium
ATCGCGACCTCGTCGAGCTGGATATAGCGGCAGCCCATCTCGGCGAGTTCCGCGATCTCCTGCGAAAACACCGCCGCAAGATCGGCGAAAAACGCGTCGACATCGGGATAGATTTTCGGATCGGCAAAGTTGCTGCAGCGATAAAAGTGCATCGTCGATGGCGCCGGCAACGTGATCTTCGCCGTCGCCGACGTCGCGCTGCGCACGAACATCAGTTCATCGAGCGCGAGCGGCTGCCGCCGCATCAGCTTGCCGGCCGCATAGGTGCCGGTGAATTCGAGTTCATGGCCGGCATCGTTGCGAAACTTGAATTGCGCCGGCTTGATCTCAAAGCCGCCGACGCGCTCGACGAACCGGCTCCAGTAAGACGCGCGCCGGAATTCGCCGTCGGTGACGACGGCAAGCCCGGCGCTTTCCTGCATTTCGATTACCGCGCGGATGCAGTCGTCGACGACGTCACGAAAGCGCTTGTCGTCAAGCCGTCCGGCAGCGTGCTCGCGAAAGGCCTGCCGCAGCGCCGGCGGACGCAGCAAGCTGCCGATATGGTCGGCGCGAAACGGCGGTTGGCCGGGCCGGTTCATGCGCCACGATCAAGGAGAACGGGCCGCAAAGGTCAAGGGATGAAACCCCGCATCCGCTGGCCCGTATCCATTTACGCAATCTATCCGTAGGCGTAAAAGCACACCATGCGACCCGATCGACGCCATGTCCTCGCGCTCGTCGCCGGCGGCATCGCCGGCCCGGCGTTCGCCCAGGCTCCCGCCATGAGCAGGATCACTGCGTATACGTTCAGCTTTTCCGGCCTCGCGGGCGGTGACATCCGTCTCTCCGACTATGCCGGCAAGCCGATCCTGGTGGTCAACACCGCTTCGCTGTGCGGTTACACGCCGCAATACGCGGGCTTGCAGGAATTGTGGAAGCGCTTTCACGACCGCGGGCTGATGATCGTCGGCGTGCCGTCGAACGATTTCGGCGGCCAGGAGCCGGGCGGCGCCGCCGAGATCGACGCGACCGCCCATCACCTGTACGGCGTGACCTTCCCGATCGCCGCCAAGGCCGGCGTGAAAGGCGCGAACGCGCACCCGTTCTTCCGCTGGGCCGCCGCCGAGCGGCCGCGCGATGTTCCAAAATGGAATTTCCACAAGTACCTGATCGGGCACGACGGCCATATCGCCGCGGTATTCGCCACCGACGTCGAGCCGACCGACACGCGCGTCATCACGGCGATTGCAAAGGAACTCGGCGAGTAAGCGCCGCAAGCAGAAATTGAGATTTCCGCAAAGTGCTTGCGCATGATTGCTTCGACACAAAACACTGATTTCGTCATCGCCGGGCCTGTGCCGGCGATCCCGTTCAGCAGGCACTGTGCTTCACCAAACGAGATGGCCGGGACAAGCCCGGCCATGACGACTCAAGTCCGAGCGATCGTGTGCTACCGTCCCAAAATTGCGCGCCGCTTTTTTCGAATGCTGGTTTCGATCGCGCGCACGCCGCTGCCCTGCCCGCCGAGATAGGCCTCCTGCACCGCCGGATTGCCCAACAGCTCAGCCGCGGCGCCTGAAACCGTGATGCGCCCGTTTTCCAGCACATAGCCGCGGTCGGCGATGGCGAGCGCTGCGCGCGCGTTCTGCTCGACGACCAGGACGGTGCCGCCCGCCGCCCGCAGCGCGACGATCTGGTCCATGATGCGCGTGACCATGAGCGGCGCCAGCCCGAGCGAAGGCTCGTCGAGCAGCATCAATCGCGGCCGCGACATCATGGCGCGCGCGATCGCCAGCATCTGCTGCTCGCCGCCGGAGAGCGTCTGCGCCGCCTGGCGCCGCCGCTCGCGCAGGATCGGGAATTGCCGGAACTGCTCGTCGAGCGTCGCCACAACGCCGGCGCGGTCGGCGCGCGCGTAGGCGCCGAGCCGCAGGTTCTCCTCGACCGTCATGGCGCCGAACAATTGGCGGCGTTCGGGCACCTGGGCGAGACCCGCGCGCACGATCGCCGGCGTTGCCGCGCCCGCGATCGAAGCGCCATCGAAGCGGATATCGCCGCCCGAGAGCGGCACCATCGCCATGACCGTGTTGAGCAGCGTGGACTTGCCCGCGCCATTGGCGCCGATGAGCGCGACGATCTCGCCGGCGCCGACCGCCAGCGACACCTCGTGCAATACGGGCAAACGCCCGTAACCGCTGGTGACGCGATCGAGTTCAAGCAACATGCTCTTGCGCGCTCCGGTTTGCGGCGGTTGGCTCGACCGCATCCTGACCCAGATAGGCGGCGATCACCTCCGGCTCCTGTCGCACCGCGTCGGGCGCGCCCTCGGCGATCTTCTCGCCGTGATGCATAACAACGAGTTGGTCGGCTAGACCCATGACCACGCGCATGTCGTGCTCGACCAGCAGCACCGTGATGCCCAGCGCCGCGATCCGCAGTACCAGCTCGGCAAGCCGCTCGGTCTCGGTATCGTTGAGGCCGGAGGCCGGTTCGTCCATCAATATGAGCTTCGGCTCGAGCGCCAGCGCCCGCGCGATTTCGACCAGCCGCTGGTGGCCGAACGACAACGCGGTCGGCGGCATGTCGCCCGCCCCGCGCAGCCCGACAAAGTCGAGTGCCGCACGCGCGGCCCGGCGCGTTGCCGCCTCCTCGCGCGCGACTCGCGGCAGGCGCGCGGAGATCGACAGGATGCCGCAGGTATTCAGGCGAAAGCGTCCGCACATGACGTTTTCCAGCACCGTCATGTTGTCGAACAACTGCAGGTTCTGGAACGTCCGCCCGATGCCGAGCCGGGCAATGTCGTCGGGCATCAGGGATTCGATCGGCTGGCCGAGGAATTTCACGGTGCCGGCATCGAGCGGCTGGTAGCCGCCGATCAGATTGAACAGCGTGGTCTTGCCGGCGCCGTTCGGCCCGATCAGCGCCACGATCGAGCCAGCCTCGACGTTGAAGCTGACATGGTTGACCGCGCGCAGGTTGCCGAACGAGCGCGTGGCGCCATCGACCGACAGCATGATGGTGCCCGGCGGCGGCATGCCTGTGACCGGCGGCAGCGCCGCGGGATCTGGCTCGACCGTGACCGGCGCCGCCGCGCCGCCGCGGCGGGTCAACCGGTCGAACAACGCCCCGATCGCGCCGGCAAGCCCGCCCGGAAACGCCAGCAGCACAACGACGGTGAGCATGCCCATGATCACGGATTCCCACAGCGGCAACGACAGGCTGCGCAGCAATTCGCGCAGTCCCGTGATCGCGGTCGCGCCGAGCGCCCCGCCCCATACCGACGTCAACCCGCCGATGATCACCGCGGTCAGCAGGTTGAGGCTGTAGGCGAAGCCATAAACGTTCGGGTCCATCGCGCGCAGATAATGCGCGCCGAGACTGCCGGCGACGCTCGCCATGCCGGCGCTGATGACGAACATCTGCACCTTGTAGGTGACGATCTCGATGCCGACCGAGCCGGCCGCGGTCTCGCTGGCCGCGATCGCCTTGAGCGCGCGACCGATGCGCGAGCGATCGATATTGAGCCCGATGCCGACGCAGATGAACGCCATGACCCACGCCGCATAGTAGAAGGCGATTTCGTTGGCAAAGGAGACGCCGAAGATCGCGAACTTCGGCACGCCTTGCGTGCCCAGCGCGCCGCCGGTGATCGGCACCGCCTCAATGGCGGCGACGATGAAAATCAGCTGCATCGCCAGCGAGGCGATCGCCAGTACGAAGCCGCGCAGTTTCAAGATCGGCCGCGCGATCACGAGCGCGAGCAGCATGGCGACAACGACGCCGGCGAGCAGCGCCGCGAACGGATCCCAGCGGTAGTTCACGCACAGGATCGCATTGACGTAGCCGCCGATCATCAGGAAGCCGGCTTGGCCGAAGGCAAGCTGGTGTGCGTAGCCGAGAAGCAGCACAAAGCCGACGGTCGCCGCCGCCATGGCGCCAGCGACAATGCCGACGCCGACGGGATAGCTGCCCGGATAAAACAAAGGGTAGATCGCGATGGCGACGACGGCGGCGGCAAACGCCAGCGTTCGCTTGTGGGCCGCGAGCGCGCTCATAGTTCGCGCGATCCACCGACAAGCGTCGCCCTGCCGACATAAAATACGCCGCCGCGCACGAGAAGGTAGGCAATCAGCGCGCCATAGACGATGGCATCCTTCCAGCCCGAGGAGATGTAGCCGGCCGACAGCGATTCAAGGACGCCGATGCCCAGCCCGCCGAGAACGGCGATCGAGGGCGAGCGCAGCCCGCCAAGGATCGCGCCGATGAAGCCCTTGAGGCCGTAGGAAATGCCGGCGTCCCAATTGGCCAGCACGATCGGCGTAATTACGATGCCGGCCAGCGCGCCGGTGCCGCCGGCCGCGGCGAACACGAACAGCGTCAGCCGTTCGGTATTGATGCCCATCAGGCGGGCGGCCTGCAGATTGATGGAACAGGCGCGCACGCCGCGCCCGATGTCGGTGTATTTCAGAAACCAGAACGTCGCCGCCAGCAGCGCCGCGGTCGCGCCCCATACCCACAGGCTCTGCACCGGCAGGATGGCGTTGAACATCGTAAATACGCCGTCGCCGCTGAAGCCAGGCAGCGTGAGCGGATCTTTTCCGAATGCGATCAGCGCGATGCCGCGCAGGATCACGGCGACGCCGAGCGTGATGGTAACGCGAATGAAATGCGGCGTGTGGCGCACCGGCGCCAGCGTGAAGCGCTCCTGCGCCGCCGCCAGCGCCGCGCATGTGAGCGTCGCCGCCGGAATCGCGATCCACAACGGAACGCTTTCGGCGAACAGCCAGGCCGTCAGCATGCCGCCGATCATCACGTACTCGCCCTGCGCGAAATTGATGACGCCGGTGACGTTGGCCGTCAGCACAAATCCCAGCGCCACCAGCGCGTAGACGCAGCCGGTCGTCAGTCCGGGCAGGAAAAGCTGGAAGAACACGAACAGATCCATTCAGCCTCCCTGGAACTCGATCAACGCGCGTTGAACCGGTCAGCCCGACCAGCATTTTGCTTGCGGTACGATCTTATCCGAAAGCCCGCAACTTATCGGGAGCATGCCCCAAACCGAACGGGCGCGCGTCGCCGCGCGCCCGAATTTTTTCAAGAGACCGTCGCAGATATGCCCGTCACCCGGTCTGGCGTCGTCGCGCCAGAGCTCAGTTGACCAGCACGGCCTTGGCGTTCTCGAGACGACCGATGCCGATCGACTTGTAGTTCTGGCCGGTGTGATCCTGCGGAGAATAGCTGATCGGACCGTTGAGGCCGGGCAGTTCCTTGAGCTTCTCGAGCGCGTCGCGCAGGCCCTGGCGGCTGCCGTCGGAATTCTTCACCGCGGCCTCGGTGATAAGGCCGACATCGAAGCCGAAGGTTGCGAAGTACGGCGGGGTGCGCCCCATCGCCTTCTCGAGCTCGGTGTAAAGCTTGGCGGTCTCGCCGCCAGAGGAGGTGCCGAATGAACCGAGCTGGATCGGAGTCATCAGACCATCGGCCTCCTGC
>JBGPOB010000261.1:0-5430 GCA_041487815.1 Xanthobacteraceae bacterium
ATGACCGCGGCTGATACTTCGCCGACATCACCAGCACGCGATGCGCGCGATCCGATCGCGCGCATTGCCGCGTTTGCGCGCGCCGCATCCTTCGAAACGACCCACCTGACCGAAGCAGAAGTTGCCGAGGTGAAGGCCGCGGCGTTGCCGGGTTGCGCGATCTACGTCAGCGCAATCCCATCGCGGCCCTTGTCGGAGCAGATCGACACCGCCAAGCGCTTGCGCGCGAGCGGATTTGAACCGGTCCCGCATCTCGCCGTCCGAAATTTCAGCACTGACGATGCTATGGAATCGCATCTTCGACGCCTGGTGGCGGAAGCCGGCGTACGGCGCGCGCTGGTAATCGCCGGCGACCGGGCGGAACCGGCGGGACGGCTTCATGATGCGCTCGCAGCCATCAATACCGGCATTCTAGGTAGGTGCGGGATCACGGAAATCGGAATTGCCGGCTATCCCGAAGGCCATCCGCGCATCGCCAACGAAGTGCTCGACCGCGCCCTTACTGACAAGCTTGTAGCTGCCGCGAACGCGGGCCTGTCGGTGCGCATCGTCACGCAATTCACGATGTCGACGGCGCCGATCCTGGCCCTTGTCCGCCGGCTGCGCGGGCGCGGCATCGACAATCCAATCGGCATCGGGCTTGCCGGACCCGCAAGCATGGCGACTTTGCTACGTTTCGCGCGCATCTGCGGCGTCAAGGCATCGGCGAAAGGGCTTGTCCGCAACACGGGACTTCTGAAGAATCTCATTGGCGCCAGCACCGCGGATCCGATCGTCCGTGCGCTTGCTCAGACCGATGGACTTGGCGAAGTGATTCCGCATTTCTTTTCCTTCGGCGGGTTGCCGGCGACGGTACGCTGGGCCGGCGCAGCCGCCGCGGGACACATTAAGCTCAACAAGAACGGCTTCGAAATCCAGCCGGCGAATTGGCCAAGTTCGGGCGGCGACGCGCCAGGTCTCTGATGACCTCGACGCTACAGCGCAGCTCCGATCAGTTGACGTGCGTCGGATTCCAACACCGGGCATTGCAATCGCGAGGGCGCGGCGGATGCCGAGCCCGTCGGCCTCTCGTTTTACGTTGGTCAGCGCGCCAACCTAAAACACGACGCGCTGCGAGGCGGCGGCATGAACGAATGCCGGCACCATTCCGAAGCGACCGTCAGGCGTCTTCGCGCCAGATTCCGAGCGATTCCTGCATCGGCCGATCGGAGATCGAGAACAGCACCGACTCCTTGTCGACGCTGTGGCTGTAGCGCGTCCACGGCGGCACCACGAAGACGTCGTTGCGTCCCCATTCGAACGTCTCGTCGCCGACCTTGGTGCGCCCGCCGCCCTCGGCGCCTACAAAGATCATGCCGTCCGTCGAGCGATAGGGCTCGCCCTTGAACCCGGCCGGCAGCAGCGCGAGATGGGCGCCCATGGTCGGCAACGCCCAGCCGCCGCTGGTCGGGTTGACATAGCGCACGCGCGCGCCGTGCCGCTTGTCGATGTCGCCGGATTTTTTCAACCGCTCGAGGATCGGGCGGGTGCGCGCATAGGTGTAGTTGATCACCGGGCTGCGATTGAGGTGGGTCGGGGTACCATCCGGCAGCACGCCCGAGCCGAAGCGTTCGAGAGAATCGCCGGCGCCGCGGTCGGTGTTCTGCATCCTCTCGTCGGAATGTTGTGCGAACGAGGCCTCGAAGTGAATGATCGTCGGGACGTCGAGCACGTCGAGCCACAGCATCGGAGCCTTCGACGGGTTGCCGTGATCGTGTGGCGCCCAGTTCGGCGTCAGGATGAAATCGCCGGGCGACATGTTCGCCTTCTCGCCCTCGACCGCGGTGTAGGCACCCTCGCCGTCGAGCACAAAGCGGATGGCAGAGGCGCTGTGGCGATGCGCGCCCGCGATTTCGCCAGGCAGGATAAGTTGCACGCCGGCAAACAGCGAATTGGTGATGCGGGTCTGCCCGCGCAGCGCGGGGTTTTCGAGCACCAGAACGCGGCGTTCAGCCTCCTCGGTCGAGATCACCTCGCCGGCTTCCAGCATCAGGCGCTTAAGGTCGGAAAACTTCCACAACGCCGGCTTGCACCTCGACTTCGGCTCCTTGGTCACAATGTCCTTGAGAATTTCCCACAACGGAGCCAAGTCATACTTGGAAATTTTTTCGTAATAGGCTTCGCGCACCGCCTTCAGGTTGTGCTTGGCGTCGCCCGAGGCATGGGTCGCGGTTGCTACCGCCATGGCATCCTCCATCGAGAATCTGCTCAAATCCAATTGTTTCGAATATAGGCCAATTCCGCTCCAGTCGATACTGTCGCGGCCCGTCACGGCGGCCATGCAGATCAGGTATTGTTAGGTGTTATTGGTGCCGCCATCGACCGCCAGCACCTGCCCGGTGATGAAATCGCTGTCGCTGGACGCCAGGAATATCAGCGTGCCGAGCAAGTCTTCGGGGTATTCGTCGCGCTTGATGGCGCGGCGCTGCACTGCGCCCGCGCGCGATTTCTCGACATGCACTTTGTTGCTCAGCCCGGTATCGCTCAGCGTATAGCCGGGCGCGAGCGTATTGACGCAGATGCCGTAATCGCCGAGCTCGCGACTGATCGCCCGCGTGAATGCCGTCACGGCCCCTTTCGACGTGACGTAATGCGAGAATTCCGGGATGCCCCGCGCGACCGTGCCGGAGCCGATATTGATGATCTTGCCCGACCCGCGCGCCTTCATATGCGGGGCGACGTGCTTGACCATCAGGAATGGGCCGCGAATATTGATCGCCATGACGCGATCCCACAGTTCGACATCGATGTCGTCGACCTTCAGCGTCGGCAGCGGCGCATAAAGCGCCGCGTTGTTTACCAGTATGTCGATCTTGCCAAAGCGCGCGAGCGTCTTGTCGACCAGCGCCTTGCATTGCGCCTCGTCGCTGACGTCGAACACCATGCTCGTCACGGAATTGCTGCCGTGCTTTGCGGCGATCTCGGCGGCGACTTCGCTGCCGTCCGCAATGTCCGCGATCATCACCTGGGCGCCCTCGCCTGCCAGCGCATGCGAATAATGACGGCCGATACCCTTGGCGCCGCCTGTGACGATGGCCGTGCGGCCAGCCAACCTTGCCATGATCAATGTTCTCCGAGTGGGTCGCCGAGGAACGACATTTTACATAAAGAGATTGCTTCGCTTCCGCCTACGCCCTGCCGGCTTCGGCGGACGGGTCGGTCGCAACGATACCTACACCCGTCATTGCGAGGAGGCCAAGGGCCGACAAAGCAATCTTGGTGTTGGGATTAATTGCGGGAGATTGCTTTGTCGCCGTTCCGGCTCCTCGCAATGACAGGGTGAGTAACTAGCGCTCATCCGCGATTGGATTGCGCAAAATCCCGATGCCCTGAATTTCCACTTCGCAAACGTCGCCGTTCTTCATCCAGACCGGATTGGGCTTGCGGGCGTGGCCGACGCCGGAGGGCGTACCGGTGAAGATCACGTCGCCCGGTTCCAGCGTCATGCCCTGGGTGATGTAAACAAGCGTCTCCTTGACCGGAAACATCATGTTGTCGGTGTTGTCCGACTGCATCACCGTGCCATTCAGGCGCGTTTCGATCTTGAGGCCCTTGCCGCCGTCCGGCAGTTCGTCGGCGGTCACCAGCCATGGGCCGAAGCCGCCGGTACGGTCGAAATTCTTGCCCATGTCCCATTGCGTGGTCTTGCGCTGGAACTCGCGCACCGACCCTTCGTTGCCGCACGCGTAGCCGGCGATGCAGGACGTCGCATTGGCCATGGTCAGGTGCTTGGCTTTCTTGCCAATCACCAGGATCAGCTCGGCCTCGTAGTCGAGCGTCTCGGAAACCTTTGGGCGAACGATCGGGCTTTGATGCGGAACAAGCGAGGTAGTGCCGCGCATGAAGATCGTCGGAAATTTCGGAATATTGTCGCGGTTGGCGCCTTCCTTGACGTGCTCCAGATAATTGAGGCCGAGGCAGACCACCTTGCCCGGGCGCGCCACCGGAAGCGCGAATTTCAGGTTCTTGAGCGGCCGCCGCGCCGTCGCCGGCGCTTTTCTGGCGAGATCGGCAAGCGGCCGGAGATCGCCGTTGTTGCGCGCGAGCACTATGCCGAGATCGGCGGGTAGCTTCGCGTCCACAGCCTGAAGATCGATCGCCTGATCGCCCTCGACGATGCCGAGGTGCGGGCCGGCGTCCGTTTCAAATGCGACGATTTTCATGGCGCGGTTTCATCCTTTTTGTAGCGCAGGTCATTGCGAGGAGGCCGCAGGCCGACGACGTGTCCGCCGAAGCTTTAGCGAAGGCGGAAGCAATCCCTGCACGGGGATTATCGGGAGATTGCTTCGCTTCGCTCGCAATGACAAGGGTGAGGCGCGCGCGCCATGGCAAGGGCCGCCGCCGCATGGCACACAAAGCAAAACCCCCGGCGTCGCCGCCGGGGGTTCGCAGATTTCGTATCAGCCGATCAGTAGCTTACGGCAGAAGGGTCTTCTGCACGCGCAGGATGATGCCCCAATAGTCCTGATCCTCGATGACATACGAGCCAGCTGGCCGTGCGCCGGAGGGAGCCAACGTTGCCGTACCGCCAAACGCCGTGTCGAGGTGGGCGTAGATCAGATCAAGACCGATTTCCAACGTGGGATGAGGATTCCACGCCGTGCGGGTGCTGATCGCCGACAGCGAGAAGTTAGGACTGCAGTTCGTGACCGCGGACATACTTGCACCGACGATCGTCGGCGTGGCAGGAACCGCGCCGCAGATCAACGCCGTGGCGGTGGCATTGTAGTTGATCTCGGTGTAGCCACCGACGACCGACGTGCGCCACTGCGGGTTCCAGTAGTGCTGGTAAGCCGCCGCAAAGCCCCACGCCTCGGTCCGCTCGATGCTGGTACCGGTCGCGGCCGTCAAGCCGCCATAGATACCATCACTCGACCAGCCCAGACCCACGGAGTTGCCGCTGTCATACCAGGCATTGGCATTGTAGATGCTGTAGACGTAGCTGGTCGCGCCCTTGGCGTAGTCGATCTGGAATTCCAGATCGTCCTTCGGGTTCAGGAAATTGGTCAGCTTGAACGCCGCGCCGATGGCCCATCCGTAGGTGTCGCTGGGATGACCAGTCAATGTCGTCGCGCCGTAGTACGTTGCACTCATGTTGTGCGCCGCCGCCATGATCTGGGCGGAACCCCAGGCCTGATCGACGCGGATGTTACCCGCGATATCCGGCGCCGGTATTGGCTGGATTGAATTTGCCGCTCCAGGCGCAGGACCACCAACAAGCCACGCGCCCGTTGCGACCGACACGTTGTTCACGTTCGCGTTGCGGCCAATGCGGCCGTCTTCAATGTCGATCGACGCCGACCAGCCGTTGCCGAGCTGCCACGTGTAGGCGATCAGGTCGGTGCCGACGACGCCGGTTGAGCCGATCCAGATCGACGGCGAGTAGCCATA
>JBGPOB010000262.1:0-5407 GCA_041487815.1 Xanthobacteraceae bacterium
CGCGCTCGTCATGGGCATCTGGTGGAAACGTGCCACCGCGCCCAGCGCGATCTGCGGGATTATTGCCGGGTGGGGCATCTGCCTGTTCTATCTTGTGGTATCGAGGTATTTCCCACAGGCAGGTGTCGCCTACTTTGGGATGACCTCGCTCCTGAACCCGGAGACGGGACAGGCGCTGATCAATGTCGGACAGATCATGGCCGACCCGAAGTGGCTCGCCGACGTGCCGGCGAGCGCGGCGAACCCGCTGGCCAACAGAGTGGGCTGGTTCGACCTCAACAACATCAATTGCGGACTGTTGGGGATGCCGCTCGGCTTCCTGGTCATCTATGTCGTCAGCCTCGTGACCAAGGAGCCGTCGAAGGAGATGCAGGCCTTCATCGACGAAATCCGCAAGCCGCGCGGGCAGACCGTACTGCAAGAAAAGACCTGACCGGAACTACTGGTCTGATCGGAAGCGGGGTCCCTCGGGGCCCCGCTTCTTTTTCAGCCCGATGTCCCTTGCCCGCGGGACCGCCGCCCGGCATGTTGACGGCAAACCTGCAGGCTCCAATGGACGCTTCGAAATTGATCTTCGACTTCTGGTATTTTCATGTGCCGAACTTTGCGTTGGCGGCGCTGATGTACACGCTGCTCGGCCGCGTGCTGCTGGGTCTGATCGTCGACCCGGATTCGTCGAACTACATCTGGCGATTTTTCTGCCGCTTTACCGATCCGGTCATCGCAATCGTCGCACGGTTTACGCCGAGGGCAGTCCCGCCGGTCGTCATTTGGCTGTTCGGGTTCGTGTGGCTGTTCTGGCTGCGTGTTTTATTGCTTAACGCGTTCCTTATCGCAGGGGCTGTGCCGAAGGCCGGATGAGCACTTTCATGGATCGAAATTTTTATTATGTCGGTATCGCGTTCTTCGGGATGATCAATGGCCTGTTCAACCAGACCTTTCTGGTGTTCGCCCTCATTCATGTCCAAATCCTCGCCCCGGCGCTGCTATTCGGCAGCACGGGACTGACACTGATGTTCTCCTCGCTCATGGTTTCAACGGCCACCATCATTCTTGGCGGCATTCCGGCTGCAATCTATGAACGCGTCGCTGGCGCCAAGGATGATTCGACCACCGTATCGCTGTGGATTTGGCTCGCCTGCACCGCCCTGCTGACACTTCCGGCGGCCGGAAATTTTCTTGCCTTCGGGCTGTAACTCGATCCGCGGCCGGCGTTAAACCCACGCAATTGTCAGCATGCCGGCCCGATTGTAGGCTACAATTACGTTACCCGGGCGTCGATTCCATGCCATTTGCTGCCGCAAACCGCGTGTGAGATACGATCGTGGAACTCATCCGCCGCCTCGCTTACGAGACCGTGCTGCGGGCCTGCGGCTTCGGCGCACTCGCCATATTCTGCGTCATGATCGGCCTGTCATTCGAGCCGCGTACGGCGTTCCAGGCCGGTGGAACGCTAACCACGCTGATGGCCGGTATTCTGATCTATAAGGCGCGCGAGGCGCGCACCAAGCACTATCGCCGAACTGAGCTATGGCTCTATCTGCCGAAGGAACACCGACCGCCGGAGACCTACGCGCAGACGGTGGTCGCTACCGCATTGCGCGAAACTTATCTGACTTTTGCGCGTTGGACGGCGGGTATCGCGATTGTGATGTGGGTCATCGCGCTCGTTGTCTCGGTAATTGCGCCTTACTTCGGGGCGCCGGAATAGGCCCGGCGTCAATCTTGTCCGGATTGAGCGGGGCTGCTAGCTCTCAAAGCGGGCCGGGTTAGCTCAGTGGTAGAGCAGCGGTTTTGTAAACCGTTGGTCAGGGGTTCAAATCCTCTACCCGGCACCAGCGTATCGCAGACAATGAAATTCGTGCGACCGTGTGCCGCATGTTGCACGTGCGCCATTAAATCTCCCGTATCATTTTAATAAAGCTTCATCGATGCGCCACGTTCCTGCCGCAACGATCGAGCAATATTGCGTTGCTATCGGTCGCACTGCGACGAACATCATCGCAACCCGAATACGAGCGACCGAGCGAACCGACTTTTGAAACGGCACACTGCCCAAGCGATACCCGGTCGGGTGTACCCGGCCGAAACGGTCGACGACTGCAACGACAGCGGAGGATACAGCGATGAAGAGTCAGTTTTCGCCGCGCGCCGCCAAGTCATTTGTCGGCGGCTTTGCACCCCCCTCGTGCCCGCAATGCGCGGAATTGCAGGTGGCCCCTGCCCTGTCCGTCCACGTGAGCGAAACCGACGTATGCCATTGGTGGTCGTGCGACGCCTGCGCGCACCAGTTTATGACGTCGGTCAGGTTTTCCGAAACCATGCGCAAGGTTTCGTAATAGCGCGCGCACGAACGCGAAGCGCGTGATCCGGCGAAGCAGTACCGGTTTGCCGACAAAATCGTGCGCCAAATTAATGAGGTAGTGCGCGAACTCCGTTCAGTTCACGCAACCTGCGCAAGCTTGATTGGATGCGCAAAACCGACACCCGCGTTGGCTGAACTGGCGCTGCAAGCCGCATCCGGCTAATTTGGAATGCGCGCCCCGGCCTGTTCGACAGCCTTCGACCAGCGCGCCATTTCCGAGCGCGTCAGCGCCAGCAGATCACCTGGCGTGCCGCTGACCGGATCGATGCCCTGCTCGATCAAGCTCGCGCGCGTCGCCGGTGCATTGATGATGCCCGAGATGACGCTGTTGAGGCTTTGCACGAGTTCCGGTGGCATCTTTACCGGCCCGTAGACCCCGAACCAGGCCGACACTTCAAAATCCGCAATCCCGGCCTCCGCCATGACCGGCACGTCTGGCAACGCCGAAATGCGCGCCGCGCTGGTGATCGCCAGCGGGCGCAGCTTACCTTCGTGAATATGCGGCAATAGCGGCAGGTAATGATAGAACATGAACTGCACCTCGCCGCGCAAAACGTCGGTGATCGCCTGCGCGCCGCCACGGTAGGGAACGTGCGATGCGGTGAGCCCCTCGCGCGCGGCAAACATCGCGCCCGACAAATGATTCGATGTGCCATTGCCGGATGACGCGTAATTGATCTTGCCGGGGCGCGCGCGGATGTAGTCGATGAGCTCCCTCACCGTTTTCACCGGCAGCGACGGATGAACGACGAGTACGTTGGGCGCGGTGCCGAATTGGATGATCGGGGAGAAATCCTTGATCGGGTCGTAGGGTATCTTCGGGTAAACGTAGGGGTTGATCGAATGGGTGCCGATGGTGCCCATCAGCAGCGTGTAGCCGTCCGGGTCCGCGCGCGCCACGGCTTCCGACCCGACCGAGCCGCCGGCGCCGCCCCGATTGTCAATGACCACACGCTGGCCGAGCGCATCGCCAAGCTTGTCCGCGAGAATGCGGCCGACAAGATCGGTGGTACTGCCGGCAGGAAACGGCACGACCAGCGTCACCGGACGCGACGGATAGTTCTGTGCCGAAACATTCGCTGCCGCCATCAAGGCGGCCGCTGTCAGAACAACATTGCAAAGCTTGTGCAGCCGAATGAAAATTCCCCCCCAATTGTCCGCGGGCGCTGCGGCATCGGGCCGAATACTGACACACGTCGAGCCCAACTCAAGGGCGGCGGCGGCATCTGACGCCAGACTTGATTTGCGAGTGGAAGCATGCGTTGCAAAGGCGCCAAAGTCCTGCAACTTTTCTGAACAAAGCCTATTCTCCAGCGCTTACGCTCAACGCGCCTCAATTTCCGGCCCATCGCGATGTTCATGACATTGATGTCCGCAAGACGCTTTGCGCCGTTGTTCTGGTGCCAATTTTTCAGCGCCTTCAACGACAATTTTCTCAAGACCTCGCTCGTCTTCATGATCTTGTTCAAACTGAGCGCCAGCGGCTCCGAGGCGCTGATTACGCTCGCCGGCGCAATTTTCATTTCTCCTTTTTTCCTATTTTCCGCGCTTGGCGGCGAAACCGCTGACCGCTTTGACAAGGCGGATGTCGCCGCGCGCCTCAAACTCATCGAAATCGGCGTAGCGGCGATTGCGGTCGCGGGATTCTGGCTGCACTCGATCGCGATGCTTTTGGCTGCTCTGTTCCTGTTCGGCGTGATCGCGGCGCTGTTCGGGCCGATCAAGTACGGAATTCTGCCCGACCACCTCAAAGTATCCGAATTGCCGGCGGGAAATGCGCTGGTCGAGGGCGCGACCTTCGTCGCGATCCTGACGGGCACCATCGCGGGCGGCCTGGCGGCGCGTGAGGGCGGCGATCCGGCATCGTTCGCCGCCATCATGATGGGCCTCGCGCTGGCATCCTGGGCCGCCGCGCGGCTGATTCCGCCGAGCGGACGCGCGGCGCCAGATCTCCCGATAACCTTCAACATCGTTGCGTCGACATTCCGCCTGATCGGCGAACTCCGCCGCCAGCCAGCGCTATGGTGGGGGGCGCTGGCAATCAGCTGGTTCTGGCTCGTGGGCGCGGTCGTTCTGTCGCTGCTGCCGCCGCTGGCAAAGAACCGGCTCGGTGGCGACGAAGATGTCGTCACGGCATTTCTGGCGATTTTTTCCGTCGCGGTCGGTGCCGGATCGGCGATTGCGGCCGTGATCGCGCGGGGGCGGATTATTTTGACGCCGGTAGCGGTGGCGGCGGTCGTACTGGGATTGTTTTCGTTCGACCTCGGCTGGAGTTCCAGCGCCTGGGAGCAGAGCGCTGCGTTGCGCATCGCCGACCTTGTAACGTCGCCAGCCGGCATTCGCATTGCCGTTGATCTTGCCGGCCTAGCCATGGCGGGTGGACTCTTCATCGTGCCGGCATTTTCGGCAGTGCAGGCCTGGGCCGGGGCCGAGCGGCGCGCCCGCGTTGTGGCCGCGGTTAACGTTCTTAACGCAGCGTTCATGACGGTGGCCGGCGTCGTGGTCGCCGTCGTTCAAAAGGCGGGGGCGTCACCGCCCTTGCTTTTGATGGTGTTGGGCATCGCCAATGTCGCGGCCGCGGCCGTGATCGCGCGCACGATGCCGCGCGGCTGAAACGCAGGCAGATAATTCACAATGTTGCGAGCCCGCCATTTTCTCGCGGCGCCGCCAAAAACTGTCGCATAATCGTCTGGGGCGACCGCGACGCGCGAGGGGAAGCCAACAATGCCAGACCTCAATAGACGCGAAATGCTTGCCGGCTCCGCGCTGGCCGCGGCCGCTGCCATCGTGCCTGGGTCGTATTCCGCCCACGCCGCCGCACCTTTGAGCGGTCGACAGGCCGCGGCGTTCTACCGCTACAAGATCGGCAACTATGAACTCACCGCGATCAACGACGGCATCTGGATGCGCGAGATCAACGAAAAGTTCGTGCGCAATGCAGAATTTGCGGACGTGCAGCGCGCGTTGGCCGATTCCTTCCAACCCGTCGACCGTCTGCCGACCCCGTTCACATCGCTGGTCGTCAATACCGGATCGAAACTC
>JBGPOB010000263.1:0-5378 GCA_041487815.1 Xanthobacteraceae bacterium
AAGTCGGTGCATGAGCTGACGATCGCGGAGGCGGCCTACCTCGCGGCGCTGCCAAAGGCGCCGAGCGAACTGCATCCATTCCGCAACCGCGAGCGCGCCGTTGAGCGGCGAAATTACGTCATCGATCGCATGCGTGATGACGGATTCATTACGGCCGCCGACGCCGAGAAGGCCAGGAAGACGCCGTTCACCGTCGTACAGCGTCCGCGTGGCGCGCACATCTTTGCGGCCGAATATTTTGCGGAGGAAGTCCGCCGCGAAATTCTGGAGAAATACGGCGAGAAAAAGCTTTACGAGGGCGGGCTTTCCGTGCGCACGACGCTCGACCCCAAAATCCAGGTTATTGCCCGCAAGACGTTTACCGACGGCCTCATCAAGTTTGACGAGAATCAGGGCTATCGCGGAGCGGTCGCGAAGATCGAGACGCCGGGCGACTGGGGCGTCAAGCTTGCCGACGTGCGCGCGCTCACCGATATCGCGCCCTGGCGGATTGCGGTGGTGCTCGACGTCACCGAGCAGTCGGCGCGGGTCGGCTTGCAGCCGGCGCGCGAGCCGGGTGGCGCCATCGTGCGCGAGCGGCAAATCGGTAATATCACGCTCGACGGCGTGAAATGGGCCCGCCCGGCGGCCGGTGCCGGCCGCGCCAAGGCTGTGACGCGCGTCGATTCGGTGCTTGAGCGCGGCGACGTCGTTTACGTCGAGCCGACCGACAAGAATCCCACGCAGTACCGGCTGCGCCAGGTGCCGGAAATTTCGGGCGCGATGGTGGTGATGGATCCGACCACGGGTCGCGTGCTTGCGATCGTGGGCGGGTTCTCGTTCGACCAGAGCCAGTTCGATCGCGCGACGCAGGCGATGCGCCAGCCCGGTTCGTCCTTCAAGCCGTTCGTCTATGCCGCGGCGCTCGACAATGGCTATACGCCTTCCACGGTGGTGATCGACGCACCGATCGAAATCGATCAGGGGCCGGGCCAGCCGCCGTGGCGGCCGGAGAATTATTCGACCGGCAAATACTACGGGCCGCAGACGCTGCGCTTCGGCATCGAGCATTCGCGCAATGTAATGACCGTGCGGCTGGCGCAGGACATCGGCATGCCGATGATCGGCGAATACGCCCGCCGCTTCGGCGTCTATGACAGCCTGCCGCACTACCTGTCGTTTGCGCTCGGCGCCGGCGAAACCACGGTGTTGCGCATGGTCACCGCCTATTCGATGTTCGCCAACGGCGGACGCCGCGTCACCGGCACGTTGATCGACCGCGTCCAGGATCGCTATGGACACACGATCTACAAGCATGACCAGCGCGAATGCCGCGGTTGCGATGGCGACAAATGGACGAACCAGCCGGAACCGAAGCTGGTTGACCGCCGTGAGCAGGTGCTCGACGCCATGACGGCCTATCAGATCACTTCGATGCTGGAGGGCGTGGTCCAGCGCGGCACCGGCACGGTCGTGCGGGAAATCGGCAAGCCGGTCGCCGGCAAGACCGGCACGACCAACGATGAAAAAGACGTCTGGTTCATCGCATTTACGCCCGAGATCGCGGTCGGCGTCTATCTCGGTTACGACAAACCGCGCCACATCGCCCGCGGCGCTACCGGCGGCCACCTTGCGGCGCCGATCGTGCGCGATTTTCTTAAAGTGGCGCTGGCCAACCGTCCGGCGGTGCCATTCCGCGTGCCGCCAGGCATCAAGCTCATTCGCATCGATCCGAAGACCGGCCTGCGCGCCGGGCCGGGCTCGCAATACGCCATCCTCGAAGCGTTCAAGCCCGGAACCGCGCCGCCCGACAATAATTCAATTATCGGGGTCGTAAATTCGGATGGTTCGCCGGTCGCCGTGAGCCCCGAGGCGGATCGTGCAGTGCGCACCGGCTCAGGGCTTTACTAGGGTGCGGACTCATTACGCGTAGCAGTTTCCGAACGGACGTGAGCCTGCCCAAGACAAAATAGTTGACCGCAAGCTTGTCGGAGCGAGTGCTTGCGATGTCCGTTTTCGGGGGGACCGCAGACAACATTTGTTCGCTGAGAGCATTAAAGGTATTGATCGATACTGTTGAAAAAAGATTTTGGGAGGGTTTCTGAGCAACATTTAATCAAGACCGGCATCGAACGCGGAAGATTGATTCAACAAATCAGTCTCGTTGATTCGATTATTGCGTGCCGGAGGCTTGTTGCGGACTTTTTCAACAGTATCGACCCAATAAAGGACATCGACCGGCAGTCGAAATGATTGACCGTCAATTCCTGTCGCTGCCAAGCGCATGGACAGGGTGACGCGTATCACCCCGCCTATTTTGCCGACGGACGTACGTGATAAGGGCCTCTGGGCGTTGCATCTTGGCTTTGAGGGCGGCAATCAACGCATCTTCCGCGTCGATGATGACGTGACCGGTCTTCTCGTGCATCTTAAAACCGACGGCAAATTGCAACTGCGCTCCTCCAATTCCTAAGTGTGCCAGAGCCCCCACAATACACACCTGCTCATTCGATCACGTCGTCGGTGTGGCGAGAGGCCAGTCGGCCGAAAATACTTTGCCGCCGAGAGCCGTGATGAACTCGCGTCGCCTCATGCTGGTCGCTTCAGGCTGAGGATCACGTCCTAATATTTCAACCATAGCACGTCCGAGCAGGGCGGTATGTTATCTGGATTTTATAATGTCAACGGCGCCATTGCCACCGCGGCGCCACGATGTTGTGCGCACAAATCAAGAATAGTGGCCCCGGGTCTCAGAGGATGGGTCATGCCAGTCACGTTCGAATCTGATTTCTGGTGGGACGCTGTAACCCAAACCATTAAATTTTACGCTCACTATGAGAGCCGGCGAATTCATTGCGCTGTGTCTCGTCCAGCGCTTGAAGACTTCGCCAAATCGCTCGGCCTCAGCCATCTTGATCCGGTTCGCGTCTATCGCGAACATCGCCGGGAGATCGAACTCAAGGCAGCAAATAAAATACGGGCGGGTCTCTTCGAAAACGAAGAGAAGATTTTCGTCAAAATCGCCGATTTCCACCGATGACACCGCGCGGATCTGCAGTTTGCTGACCGCAATAGCGAATGTCCACTATCGAAATACAAAATGACTCATCATGCAGACGCCCCTATGGTAGCTTTTGACATGGAGCGGACATCGGCCGCATCCAGCGCGGAGCTTCACTGGATCCATTCGTCAGTCACAAATTGAACGCCAATCTGTCCATCCAAACGTCGGACAACGCGGCAACGGCGGTGAAGTAACAACGTGAATGTATCTGGTATATCGCCGCAAGTTCCGATGGTGAGTCTCGCCCCACTCTCGGAAATATCGGAAATCATGCAACTGCGCAGTGGTGAGCCGTTGCCAAGGTCGATGGAAGCAAATTGGTGCACAGGGTGACGGAATACCCTGCGCCGATCAACCGAAGATTGCCACCATCCGAGAGAGTCGATTCTAGTGCGAATGCCCATAGTCCTGCACCCTGCTAGGAACTCGTATTGTCCCGATTGTCCGCTTAAAAATTATCGATGAGCTTTAGTAGGAGTGGCGCTTTTTCAGCAATTTCGATCTATGTGGGGCAATTGACCTGTCGTTACTGGATGGAAAAATGAGCGGCTACGTCTGAAACGAAAATTCGCCCGCGGCCGACGACGTGATCGAATGATGACGCTGTTTTGCTGCAGTGCATGAGGCTGCAATTGGCGCAAAGCGGACGCGTGTTCGCCGCCGCTCAATGTCCGCTTTCGGTGTAAGAGCAAACATCAAGGTTTGAGGCCGTCACTTCCGCTTTTGACCCAGCGCGGGCTTCGACGCGCCTGACCCCCATAGCAGCGCCCCCTGCTAAGAACTCAATCGACCTTCATCCTAGCCCAGGTGAAAACCTCGCGTATCAACGCTCGAGCGGATTCTGGCCGATCTTCACCGGCGAGATCGGAGTCGATCGTGTAGCCTTGTTTGCTCAAGACGTACGACAGCAGGCGATAGGTGGGTCGGAACGACTGCAATTCACGCGGATCGATGGAAATCGATTGGCCTGGAATGGCGGGCGTAAGCTCGTCCCGCATATAAATCGCGTCGAAGCTGAAGATGCGCCATTGATCCTCACGCCGCTCGGCTCGATAAATGAAGCGCGTATAGCTCAACAGATTCATCTCGATCCCTTGCAACTGCGAAGGAATCTCGATGATCGCTGACATGGTCGCGACCGCGCGATTACCGGAGAGCACGACGCGAATGGGCGAAAGCCGGTGCTTGGCGAGCACGTTGCGGCGGGCCATGTCGATCGAGCCGTTCACGAAATCGGCGCCGTTGCCGCGAAACCAGCTCACTCGAATTTGCGAATCAGGATGGAAACAGGCGCGCATATCGTCCCAACGGCCGAGATCGCGGCTCTCACGTTCCTTCAGGACCAATTGGGTGATCGCCGACACATCGCCGGCATCGCGAACGGCTTGCGGCAGGTCCACGGCAATTCCTCACATATCGGCGGATCGAATTAGAACATACACATCAGCCAGAATTCAACTCGCGAGGCTGACGCCAGTTACTGCGCAGAAAGACGGGGCACACTCAATTTGTCCCTAATTCGGAAACAAATTCCGGAGCTCATCGGGGGCTATTGCGACTTTCGGCGCGACAGCATCAATGTGCCCATGAGGCGTTTGCCATCCTGGATGCAGTGCTCCAGAGGCTCTCGGGCTCGACGTTCCTCCGGCGCTGCCCGCGTGCGCCGACGAGATGATCGAATAACCGGCGCATGTCCGGATGTGGCCCGAAGCGGACGCGCAAAGTCCAACGATCAATGTCCGCTTCTCTAATTGGCCGCTTGGGTCAAGCGCTTTCAGACTATCCACCACTGCAATGTCGATGTCGCTCATAGGACGCCCTGAGCGCAGCGCCGGACGACGATCGAGTCGGTGCCGCGCTGAATCTTGATGTAGCGCATGTTGGAACGCGTCTGCAGCCTCTGCGGCAGCGTCAGGAGGGGCATGTCGCTGGTGTAGTAGCGCCTGGGTGAACCGGCCGCGCGCATGGCGTCGATCTCCCGCGTTCCCTGCATAATGCAGCGCATCAGCATCTCTTCATCCGACATGCCAGGCGCGCCGAGTTTTTCGCGCAGTTCGGGAAGTGTCAATTCCTCCGCGTTCCGCGCATCGAGGATCGCCAATTCCCTGGCGCGGCCGGAACTGACGAGCTTGTCCTTCAGATCCTGGTCCATCCAAAGGTGGCCTGAATCCTCACCATAGGCTCCCTGGGCGAAGCGGATCAATTCATCGATCACGATCCCGTAGCGCGTCCCGGTCGCAACATGGAGCGCGGCCTGGGTGGCGACATACTGGGAGTATGGAGTGATCATCACTGGATAGCCGAACTCGCGGTGGATGCGCACGCATTCCGCGAT
>JBGPOB010000264.1:0-5357 GCA_041487815.1 Xanthobacteraceae bacterium
AATCCGCCGGTGCGGGTGCGGGGAACCGTTGAAAAACTCGACGGCAATACCTTGATGGTGAAGACGCGCGAAGGCCAGGACGCCACCATCAAGCTTCCCGACAATTACCGCGTGCTCGGCCTTACCAAGATCACGATCGCCGACGTCAAGGCCGGAGACTATGTCGGCATCACGTCCACGCCCCAGACCGACGGCACCCAAAAGGCCATTCACGTTCATATTTTTCCGGAACCACTGCGCGGCGTCGCCGAGGGACATTATCCTTGGGACAGTCGTCCCGGCGCGATGATGACCAACGCAACGGTGAACACCACCGTCACCGGCAATGACGGCCAGACGCTGACGGTCAAGTACAAGACCGGTGAGCAAAAAGTGCTGGTGCCGGCCGATGCAATTATCCTGAAATACGTTGCGGCCGAGAAGGCGGAGCTGAAACCCGGCGCGAAGATTATTATCATGGCTGCTCAAAAGCAGCCGGATGGATCGTTTACAACCGCCAACGTTTCCGTCGGCCTTAACGGACTGACGCCACCGATGTGAACCGGCGGGAACATCGGATCAAGGCGAAAAAAATCAGGTGTGTTCCGGTCTCGGAGACGCACCTTTTTTGTACGGGAGGATGCCATTTTAAGGCGAGGCCGTACGCCTGCCGCGCGTGCCGGACTTTTCGCCGTTGCGCTGGCAGCTTCCTCCGCTGTTGGCCAGCAGTCGACGCGAATACGCGGCACCATCCAGAAGATTGACGGCGCATCACTCACAGTGAAAGCCGGCGAGGCCGGCGAGGTAAAAATCGCCGTCGCCGACAAGGCGCAGATTTACGGGGTCGTCAAGGCGATGCCCGCGGACATCAAGCCGAACGCATTTATCGGCGTCGGCGCAATGCCGCAGACCGATGGCAGCCAGAAAGCCATTCAGGTGATGATTTTTGCCGAGACCCAGCGTGGGATCGGCGAAGGCCATAGGCCGTGGGATCGCCCGGGATCGACCATGACGAACGGCACGGTCGAGACGAGCTTGTCCGGCGTCGACGGTCAGGTGGTAACTGTCAAATACAAGGACGGCGAAAAGAAAATCGTGATCGTGTCCGAATCTGTCATCCGCGCCTATGCGATCGGCGACAAAAGTGAATTGAAGCCCGGCGCCAGCATCTTGGCTTTCGCGACCAAAAAGCCCGACGGTTCGTTCGAGACCTCGCGCATCAATGTTGGCCGCGACGGCATCGAGCCGTAACAAGGTCGACGGTTCGCGGTAGCCTGCCGCATTGATCGTTCGACAAGATCTGGCCGCGGTGCCGGCTCCTCTTGCGGCAGCCGCCTGCCAAACACGCACGGGTGCGTCGTCGGACTAGAAACGCCAGTTCGATCCAGAGTCTGATTCAGTCGAATTGAATCGGCGTGCCGGCTTAACGCTATAGTTTGGGTGTGATCTTTTCCGAAAACCGGGATCCACTTTTCGGGATCGCACCCTAATTCAATTCATTGCTGTGCCGAAACGTCGAGATTGACGCGCGCCCGCGGCCGACGCTGCAAAACAATGTGATTGCCGTTTGCTAACCCAACAGCTTCTTGATCTCGGCACGGAAGTCCGGCGCGATGTCGGCGCGCGCGAGCGCGTAGGCAACGTTGGCGGTGAGGAAGCCGATTTTGGACCCGCAATCGAAGCTGGTGCCTTCGAACCTGAGGCCGAAAAATGGCTGGCTCCGCGCGAGTTTGATCATGGCATCGGTAAGCTGGATTTCTCCGCCGGTGCCGCGCGTCTGTGCCGCCAGCATGTCGAAGATCTCGGGCTGCAAAATGTAGCGGCCCGTGATGCTGAAGTTTGATGGCGCTTCGGCACGCAGCGGCTTCTCGACCATGTCGGTGATCTCGAACGCCTTGCCTTTCGGCTTGCCGACTCCGACAACGCCGTACATGTGAATGCGGTCGGGCGTCACTTCCTCGACGGCAACGATGTTGGATTTTTCGCCAAGCTCCTTGTACGCATCGATCATTTGCGCGAGGCAGCTGCGTTTCGCCTGCACCAAGACATCCGGCAGCAGCAGCGCAAACGGCTCCCGGCCGACGATTTCGCGCGCACACCACACCGCATGGCCGAGCCCCAACGGCGACTGCTGCCGCGTGAAGCTCATTTGGCCGGCTTCCGGGAGATCCCGCGCCAGCACTTCAAGATCCGACCGGCGGTTTTTCTCCGTCAGCGTCATTTCAAGTTCGAACTGGCGATCGAAATGATCCTCGATCACACTTTTGTTGCGGCCAGTTACGAAAATAAAATGCTCGATTCCCGCCGCGCGCGCCTCGTCAACGACATGTTGGATCAGCGGCCGGTCGACAACGGTCAGCATTTCCTTGGGCATTGCCTTGGTGGCGGGAAGAAAGCGGGTACCGAGACCGGCGACGGGCAGGATGGCTTTGCGAATGGTCATGAAATGCCTGGGGAGTTGGGTCGGCGGTGGCGAGTTGTCCTACTGCACGCAATTTTGCGCAAGATCGTGACCATTTAACCAACTGCCGGGGCATTTTGGCGTAATTCCTTCTATTAAGGTAGCCGTAACCATCGTCGGCTCCCAATGGAGGGTGGGAATTGGGTCGGAACGGACGGCAGGGTGTCATGTCGAAACTCATCCAGCGGGCTTCTGCCGCAGCGTGTCTATTGGCTGTTTTGTCGGGGTGCGCGGCGGCGCAGTTTTCGGAGGACCGCTTGCAGGCCTTTGCGCCGGCGACGACCGGCAGCCTGCCGCCGGCTGGTGCGCCATCGCCACGGGAGTGGAGCGGGGAATCCGGCGCCTCTGGCCACCCGCTGATGACGGCGGACGCGATCCGCGCCGCCGCCGCGGATTTCCCGAACTGCATCGAACGATTGTGGCCGGTGGCTGCCCGGCGCGGCGTTTCGCGACAAATCTTTGAAGCCTACACGCGCGATCTGGCGCCCGATCTGCGGATCATGGACCTGCTCGATTCGCAGCCCGAATTCACCAAGGCGTTTTGGGATTATCTCGATACTTTGGTGAGCGACGCGCGAATCCAGCGCGGGCTTGAAATCTTGTCGCAGCACCGCGCTGCCTTTGACGCGGTCGAACGCGCGTTTGGCGTCGATCGATATATCATTGCCGCGATCTGGGGCGTCGAAACGAACTACGGCACGATTGCCGGGGACAGGCCCGTTTTACGGTCGACGGCGACGCTGGCCTGCGTCGGTCGTCGGCAGCCGTATTTCCGCGAGGAGTTCGTCTCGGCGCTTGAAATCCTGCACCGGGGCGACGTCAGACCCGAGCGGCTCAAAGGCTCGTGGGCAGGTGCGTTTGGGCCGACGCAGTTCATGCCAACGTCGTTCAAGCGCTTTGCGGTCGATTTCGACGGCGACGGCCGGCGCGATGTCGTGGATTCTGTGCCCGATATCGTGGCCTCGACGGCCAACAATCTCAAGCTCGCGGGCTGGGTTGCCGGCCAAACCTGGGGCTATGAGGTCGTGGTGCCGCAGGGGTTCAACTACCTCTTGGCCGAAGGGGGTCGACCAATGGCGTTGAGGGAGTGGCAGAAACTGGGTCTGCGGCGCGCCAATAGCAAGCCGTTCCCGCGGCCTGACGACAAGGCGTATCTCCTCGTGCCGGCTGGAGCGCGAGGCCCCGCGTTCGTGATGCTGCAAAATTTCCGCGTCATCATGAAATACAATCCGGCAGAGGCCTACGCGATGGCGATCGGACATCTCGCGGACCGCTTGCGCGGGGAACCCGCATTCATGCAGGCGTGGCCGCGCGACGAGCGTGTGCTGTCGCTGTCGGAACGATTGGAACTGCAGCAGCATTTGGCGCGCAACGGCTTCGACGTCGGCGAGCCGGATGGCCGCCTTGGCGCGAGATCGCGGACGGCGCTCATGAAGTACCAGGCGGCCGCCGGGCTGCCGCCTGACGGATTTGCATCGGCGTCGCTGCTCGACCGGTTACGCCGCCGGTGACAAGGGCGGGCGCGGCCCTTCAAGTCGCCACGATTGGCGTGCTATTCTATTGCAATCGAAGACTTCTTACGCAAATACCGGCGCTGACATGGCCGATCGTTTCCGCATGCGAGGCACCCTTGCCGCCGGACCGCTGGCTCTGGCGTTAGGCTTGCTGTTGGTTGCCGTGGCGACGTTCGTCACGACGGCAACGGCGCAATTCTTCGAGGAGCGGTTTCCGTTCGAATCGCGCCCGCAGCGCGGAATTTTCGGCGCGCCGCCGGTTGCCGTACCGCAAAGATCGGCTGATTTTTCCCGGGCGCCGGCGTCGCGCAAATACGAGAAGAATGAGGCGCCGGACCTTTCCACCGTCGTGGTGGTGGGAGATTCGCTGGCGGACTGGCTTGGTTTCGGGCTTGAGCAGGCATTTTCAGAATCGCCCGAAATCACGGTTGCTCGCCGAGCGCGCGCGTTCTCCGGCCTGATTTCGAGCCAGGGCCGGCTTGAGGTGCGCGGCCGCAATACTGATTGGGTCGTTACGGCGGCCGACATCCTCGCCAAGGAACCTGCGAACTTCGTGGTCATGATGATCGGATTGGGCGACCGCGATTCGATCCGCGAGCCGAAACCCGCCGCGAAATCGGACTCCGGCGCCAAGCCGGCTGCCGCAGGCAATCCGGCAAATCCGCCGCAGCAGGCCGACCAGGCCAAGCCGTCGGATGACGAGGCGTCGCAGGCAGAGGCGCAAGGTGCGGATGATGACCGGCCCGCCCAGCCGCGCACGGCCACAGGCGCCGCGGAGTTCAAATCCGAACGCTGGGTCGAGCTTTACAGTAAGCGCATCGACGAAACGGTCGCGGTTCTGAAAAGCAAGGGCGTGCCGGTATTCTGGGTCGGGCTGCCGCCGATCCGCGGAACACGCTCGATGTCCGAAGTCACCTTTCTGAACGATCTCTACCGCAGCCGCGCCGAGAAGGCCGGCATCGTCTACATCGATGTTTGGGACGGCTTTGTCGATGAGAGCAACCGGTTTACATCGCAGGGACCGGATTTCGAGGGTCAGATCCGCCGCTTGCGCACCAGCGATGGCGTTCATTTCACGCAGGCCGGCGCCCGCAAACTCGCCCACTATGTCGAACGCGAGATCAACCGTGCGCTGGCGCCGACGGGTCCGGTCGCGATTGCCTTGCCGGTCGAGCCCAATGCGGATCAACCGCAAGGACCTGCCACGTCGGGTCCCGGCGTGGCCATTCCACGCCCTCTTGCGGGGCCGGTGATTCCTCTCAATGCGACCGGCGAGCGCAGCGAAGCTGAGGAACTCGCAGGAGCCAGCGGCGCGCGGCAGTCATTGACTGATGCCGTTGCCTCCCGCGTGCTCGTCCGCGGCGAGTTGTTGCCCGCGCCAGCCGGACGCGCCGATGATTTTG
>JBGPOB010000265.1:0-5323 GCA_041487815.1 Xanthobacteraceae bacterium
GCCGCCATCGGCTGGCACATACCTGAGCGTCACCGTGCCCGCGCCCGGGACGAGGAGCTCGGTCGCGCTGTACTGGTCGCCAGAGGCATGACGGCCGATGATGATCGGCTTGGTCCAGCCCGGCACCAGCCGCGGCACGTTCTTGCAGATGATCGGCTCGCGGAAGATCGTCCCGCCGACGATGTTGCGGATCGTCCCGTTGGGAGACTTCCACATCTCCTTCAGGTTGAACTCTTTGACGCGCGCCTCGTCGGGCGTGATGGTCGCGCACTTGACGGCGACGCCGACTTTCTTGGTTGCCTCGGCGGCGTCGATGGTGATCTGGTCGCGCGTTTCGTCGCGCTTGCGGATGCCGAGGTCGAAATAAAGCAGTTGCACGTCAAGATAAGGATGGATGAGCTTGTCCTTGATGTATTGCCAGATGATGCGGGTCATCTCGTCGCCGTCCATTTCGACGACCGGATTGGCAACCTTGATTTTCGCCATTGAAGAACCTCTGCAAGCGCGGAATTCGCCGGTGCGGTGGGAATTACCGGCACGCCGCCGGTGCATCGGCGCGCGTGGCTATAGCACCCGGGCGCGGGCGGCGAAAGCCGCAAAGCAGCGTAACAATACAGCCAATTGTGCTAGTTGTAGTCATTGCCCATCGTCCAGGTATCGCGCTCGTGTCCCGCTCGACTTTCCGCGCCATCAAAGGCGCATTTCACCGCCATCGCCGCGCGCTGCGGCGCGCGCTGCTCGAACCTTTGCTGGTCGGGCGGCCGACGCTGCGCGACACCGTCATGCATGCGCTCGCCGCCCGCGGACATTTGGTGTTCTGCGATCTTGGCGACGTAAAATTCTTTGTCGATCCGAGCGACCGCGTGGTCGGTGCGTGGGCGATGTGGCATGGCGGCTGGCAGCGGCGCGAACTCGAACAGGCCGTGTCCGTGCTTGCCGCCGCCGGGCGGCTGACGCCGCGATCCGTCTTCGTCGATGTCGGCGCCAATATCGGCACCCACGCGGTCTATGCCCTGCGCACCGGGCATTTCGCGCGCGCGGTGGCGTTCGAGCCGGAGCCGCACAACGTCCGGCTGATGGAGATGAATTTCGCGGCCAATAACGTTGCCGGGGCGACGCAGGTGATCACCAAGGCCGCCGGCGCCGCCGCCGGCACTGCGACGCTGCACCTTCATCCGCGCAACAAGGGAGCCCACGCCATCGGCGGGCCGCCCTCCGATGACGGCGCCGGGCGGATCGACGTGCCGATGGTGCGGGTCGACGATGCGCTGGCGTCGATCGGAATTTCGGCGCAGCAGGTCGGGCTCGTCTGGGTCGACGTCGAGGGTTACGAGCCGCAGGCGTTGCGCGGGCTGTCGGCGCTGATGCGCCGGCGCGTGCCGGTTGTCTTCGAGTTTACCCCGGCGCGCTACGCCATTGCGGACCGGCGCGACCTCGTGCGTACGCTTGCCGAGCACTACACCGCATTCCATCGCCTGTCCGGCGCCCCGGACAACCGCAACGACATTGGCGCGCTGGCTTCGCTCGATCGTGCCGACGACGTGCTGGTGTACTAGCCGATGCCGGGCGCGGGGACCGACAAGACCAGGCACTGGGTTGAGAGGCCGGGGCCGATCGTCGTCCTGGTCGAGCCCCAGCTTGGCGAGAACATCGGTGCGGCGGCCCGCGCCATGGCGAATTTTGGGTTGTCGCGGCTGCGGCTGGTGTCGCCGCGGGTTCCGTGGCCGAACAATAAGGCGACGGTGATGGCCTCGGGTGCCGACAGCGTGCTCGACTGCGCGGTAGTTTTTACGAGCCTCGACGCAGCGATTGCCGACTGCACCTTTGTACTGGCGACAACGGCGCGCGCGCACGATCAGGCGAAGCCTGTCCTCGCGCCGGACGAAGCGGCGCGGCAAATGGCAGCGCGCGTTGCCGGCGGAGACAGCGTCGCCGTCCTGTTCGGGCGCGAGCGCATCGGGCTCGTGAACGAAGAAGTCGCGGCCGCCGATGCGATCGTCACGTTTCCGGTCAATCCGGCGTTTGCCTCGCTCAATCTGGCGCAGGCGGTGGCACTCATCGCCTACGAATGGTTCAAGGCCGCCGATGGCGCCCTGCCGTTCGCGATGCCGCAGAAATCCGCCGCCGCCCCGAAGCAGCAATTGAGCGCCTTTCTCGCCAACGTCGAGCGCGAGCTCGACCGCGTCGAATTCTTCCGGCCGGAAGAGAAGCGCGCCACCATGAAGATCAATTTGCGGAATATTTTTGCACGCATGCAACCGACCCAGCAGGATATCCAGACCTTGTCCGGCGTCATCATGTCGATTGCAGAGGGGCGGAAGGGCCCGGCGCGGGGTGGCGTTCTCGATGGCGCGGAAGCGGCCAAGTTGCGCGCGTTCATCGCCGAACAGCGCGAGGGAGGCATTCCCTCGGAGCGCGTGCCGGTACGCGGCCTCGCCAAGTTATTGCGACGTAACCCGACCGACGCGGAGCGTGCATTGTGGCGCGCTTTGACCAATGACCGCCGGTTTGCCCAATTCGGATTCAAGCGGCAGGTGCCGATCGGCCCGCACATCGTCGATCTGGTATCATTCCCGCTGCGCTTCGTCGTCGACATCATCCCGGCCGAGGAGAGCGCCGAGGCAGCGCGCGCGCGGGCCGACAAACACGCGTGGCTTAAGGAACGCGGCTATCGCGTGCATGCGGTCCCTGAAGCTGGCATCGCGCAAGACGTTGCGGAGACTTTGCAGGCCCTTGCGCAAACGATCGGACAGTAGAATTTCCAAATGAATGCAGGGACGTATTGGGGATCACGGCGTCCGTGCCGGCGATCCGCGGCGGCCGGCAGGATATGGGCCGCGCGCAGCGCAACCAGCGCGCCGCCAAGGAACCGGTTTAGACAATCCGCATGCGGCGCTATTTCCCGGCCTTGATCTCTTCGATTGCCCGGGACAAAAGCTCCTCCATCTTGTGGCGAATTTCAGCGTCGCTCAGCGCAATCTTCTTGGCGTCGAAATCCTTACGCAGCTTGCCAAACACGTCATTATCCCCGGGCTCGTCAAAATCCGCGACAACCACTTCTTTCGCGTAGGCTTCGGCGGCCGGACCGGTCAATCCGAATTTTTCAGCCGCCCAGATGCCAAGCAGTTTGTTGCGGCGCGCTTCGGCCTTGAATTTCAACTCCTCGTCATGCGCGAACTTCTTTTCGAAGCCTTCCTCGCGTTTGTCGAACGTTGTCATCACCACCCCGTTCACTCCGTGCGGACGCCCGATACGGCCGCGTCGCGCGTGTCACAGTCGTTAACGATAAAAAAGCTGCGTTGCCGCCTTGCATATCGAGTGTGGGGCGTCAAGGCAACACGCTCGCGCGCCAAGTTCGCCATTGCGGTGACCGCCCTTGAGGTCTATGTCTTTTGTGGTCCGCAGCGCGTTCGGTCAGGTTTTGGTTGCGGACGGGCCGGCTGCCTGAATACCGCGCGTTTTAGGTGTTCGTTAGTGCAGGTTTTCGTGTAATTTTGGCGCCGCCCTTCGCCGCCGCGGATCTCGACTGAAACTGGAGCCTCGGCATTCCCAATGGACTTCCTCAAGCCACGGTACATTCCGATGAGCCGCCGCCGCCGCATTTATGAAGGCAAGGCGAAAGTTCTCTATGAAGGACCGGAGCCTGGAACGCTGATCCAGCACTTCAAGGACGACGCCACCGCGTTCAATGCCAAGAAACACGAAGTGATTGAGGGCAAGGGCGTCCTCAACAACCGCATCTCCGAATACGTGTTTCAGCACCTCAACGACATCGGCGTACCGACCCACTTCATCAAGCGCCTCAACATGCGCGAGCAGCTGATTCGCGAGGTCGAGATCATTCCGCTCGAAGTGGTGGTGCGCAACGTCGCCGCCGGCTCGCTCAGCCAGCGGCTCGGGATCGAGGAAGGCACCCAGCTGCCGCGTTCGATCATCGAGTTCTATTACAAGAACGACGCGCTCGGCGACCCAATGGTTTCGGAGGAGCACATTACCGCCTTCGGCTGGGCCAATCCGCAGGAGATCGACGACATCATGGCGCTCGCCATCCGCGTCAATGATTTCCTTTCGGGCCTGTTCCTCGGCGTCGGCATAAGGCTCGTCGATTTCAAGATGGAATGCGGAAGACTGTGGGAAAACGAGATGCTGCGCATCGTCGTCGCCGACGAGATTTCGCCCGACTCGTGCCGGCTCTGGGACATCAAGTCCAACGAGAAGCTCGACAAGGACCGCTTCCGGCGCGATCTCGGCGGCTTGCTCGAAGCCTACACCGAAGTCGCCAAGCGGCTCGGCATCATGACCGAGAACGAGCGTCCGCAGGGCATGGGGCCGGTCCTCGTCAAGAGCTGACCGGCGCCAAACGGGTCCGCTGTTCGGGGGAGTTTGCAATGGCCAGCCACAGCATCGGGCTTGTGGTTCCTTTCGCCGAGGACAAGGTCCCCGACGAGGGGCTGAAAATGTACCCCGGCATCAATTTCATTCCGCGCGGCACCGGCGTGCGCTCGCTGACGCTCGCCGGCTACGACGCCGCCATCGACAAGATCGTGCCGGCGGCGGAGGACCTCGCGCGCAAAGGCGTCGAGGCGGTGATGGTGATCGGCACGTCGCTGACATTCTATCGCGGGCCGCAATTCCACGACGAACTTCTCGACCGGGTGCGCCGCGCGACCGGATTGCCGTGCTCCACCATGAGCAAGGCGGTGGCCGACGGGTTGCACGCGGTCGGTGCCAAGAAAGTCGCCGTCAGCACCGCCTATTCCAAGGTCGTGAACGACAAACTCACGGAGTTCCTGACCGCCAAGGGGTTCGAGGTCCAGTCGCTGGAATCCTTCGGCATCACCGATTTCAACGGCGGCGCCCTTGCCAAGACCGAGAGCGAGATCATCGAATTGACTGCCAAGGCCTGCGCCAAGGCGCCCGATGCCGACGGCGTGCTGATCTCGTGCGGGGGCCTGCGCACACTCAATTGCGCCAAGCCGATCGAGGAGCGCTGCCACCTGCCGGTCGTGACCTCGACGCAATCGGCGTTCTGGGCCGCTTTGCGCCTGGTTGGCGAATCCGGCAAGATTTCGGGCTACGGGCGCATGCTGGAGCAGTCGCAGGCGCCGGAACTGGTGCACTAACGTGCGCCGCAATTTCTTGGAGGAACTGCACCTCGGTGCGCTCGTGGAAATGGCTAGAAATGGCAGCATTATCATGGAGGCACGTGTAATGACTTGGCATAGTTTCGGGCTGGCAGCGTTGGCCGTGCTGGTCGTGCTGGCGACATCGTCGCCGGGTTGGGCGGCGATGACGGAAGCACAGGCCCGCGCCTATTGCGCAA
>JBGPOB010000266.1:0-5293 GCA_041487815.1 Xanthobacteraceae bacterium
CCTTAGTTGCTGATCGAGCGCGGGTCGCGCGGCGGCCAGCGCCCGGCTTCGGCGCGCGCGATGAAGTCGCCGACGAATTGGTTGAACAGCGCCGGCTCTTCCAGGTTGATGCCGTGGCCGGTCTTCGCCAACATCGCGAGGCCGCACGCGCGAATGCAGCGCTTGAGAAACAGGCTCGGCGCGATGCAGGCGTCGTCCTCGTCGCCGACGAGGATGAGCACCGGCAGCGCGATATGGCGGATCGCATCCTCGAACGTGTAGATCGACGGCCGCTGGCCCTGGAAGCCGCGCATCGTATGGGCGGAGCCTTGCGCATCGTGCTCACCGAACTGCGCCGCGAACTCCGCGTAGCCGCGCGGGTCCTTGACTTCGAGCGGCACGCGGCCCGGGCCGAAGCCGTAAGTCTTGGCCACGGCCTTCGACCCCATCGTTTCAAATTGCCGCGCGGTTTCCAGCGCGCCCTTGCGGAATTCGTCCTGGCGATCAGGCTCGGAACCCGAACCGGTGCCCGCCAGCGTCAGCGAGTGCGCGCGGTCCGCATGATTGATCCCGACCTGCAGCGCGCTGTAGCCGCCCATCGACAGGCCGACAATGTGGGCCTTCGCAATATCGAGGTGATCGAGCAGGCCCACGACGTCGGCCATGAAATGCCGGTAGCTGTAGGCGTCGGGCGACGCCGGTACGTCGGAGGGCGTGTAGCCGCGCGCGGCATAGGCGATGGTGCGGTGGCGGCGCGAAAAATGGCGCATCTGGCCTTCCCAACTGCGGTGGTCGCCGCCGAACTCGTGCACGAACAGGATCGGCGTGCCGCTGCCGGCTTCCTCGTAGTGCAGGCGAACCTTGTCGCGCATCACCGCAAACGGCATCGTGTGACTCCAAAGCTTTGTGGGGCTGATGGGAACGGCGCGCCGGCGGCTTTAGTGGCCCGGCAATACCAGGAATTTCGGCGACGCCGGCAAGCTTGCGCGCGACAGGATGACCGAGGGCGTCTCACCGTAGTCGATGGCGTATTTTTCGCGCACGCGCTCAAGAAAGCGATTGAGCGTGGACTGGCTGAAATAATGCATGGGGATCATCAGTGGCGCCTTCAAGGACGCCAGCACCTCGACCATGCCGTCGAGATCGAGCGTCCACGAGCCGTCGACCGGCACCAGGACCACGTCGACGCGGCCGATCTCGTTGATCTGCTGCTGGGTCAGCGTGTGATGCAGGTGTCCGAGATGCGCGATGCAGAGGCTGCCGACCTCGAATACGAAGATCGAGTTGCCGTGGCGCTGGGTGCCGCCGTTCCAGCCGCGGATATTGGTGGCGATGCTGCGAATGTGCACGTCGAGATAGTCAACGTCGTAGGCGGCGGGCCTGCCGTCGTCGCGCCAGCCGCGCAGCACGTGCTTGATCGCTGTTTCGGGATGATCGGTGTAGTGGGTCGTGTGGGCGTGGTTCATCGTGACGATGTCGGGCGTCACCGGCGGTCGCACGTAATCGTTGTAGTCGGTGGCGATGCGCACAAGCTTCGGGCTTTCGATCAGAAACGTCGAATGGCCGATATAGGTGAGGCGGACCTGGTCCTGCGCCAATGCCGCGAGACGCAACGCTGCCGGCACGATCGGCGGCCGGTTGACGGACACCATCCCCGGACAGAACTCGGCGGACATTTCGGGCTTCGCCGGCGCCTGCGCCCATAGTGGTGTCGCAAAGATGGCGGCGAATGCCGCCGCCAGAGGCGCTCGCGTGGCGAGACAATCGAGCATCGGACCGGCCCAGGGTTCGTTCGAGGCGCCGGCAGTATAACGCAATTGCGGCGCACATGGGCCGGCTGTGGGCAAAATGCATAGCCGTTAGGCGGCAGGACGAAACGCGGGACGCGCCGATCCGCGAAGTCCGGCTGCGTCAACGCGCGACGATCAATCCACGGCTTGTCACCACGACCCAGCGGCCGGATTGACGCCGGATCGCCTCAATGCGTCCGCCGCCGGGCAATGGATCGCCGATTTCCACCTCGACCAGTCCGCGCGGACCCTGGATCAGCGCGGCGCCGTCATAGACGTTGCGCAACACCCACCCGCGCACGACGGGAAGCCGCGACGTATCCTTGCTCGCCGCGGGCGGTTCGGATTGCGGCTGCGCAATCGCACCCGTGACATCGGAGGTCTTTGCGCCAACCGTTGGTACCATCGCCGGTGGAACCGGCGCTGGCGTAGTGGACGCCAGTTGGCCACGGCGCTCGAGCCGTTCGATCGCCTCGTTCAACTTCGCGATTTTCGCGGCAGGCTCCGCCTGCGCATTTTCAGCGCGGTCGAGACGCGCAGCGATCCATCCAAGTTCGCCGCCAACGTTGGCGCCGGAAGCCTCGACACCCGCCTTAAGTTTCGCCAAGTCGGTGTTGAGCTGCGCGATCGATGCCCGCAACGCGCGCGAGGAGGAGAGATTTTCCTCGCCTTGAGGCGACAACGCGAGTTCGAAACCGATGGTCGCCAGCGAGCCCGCGGCGGCGCCGATGCAGATCGCGAGCGCAAACGTCGCTGCGATCGGCGGAAGTTTTTTGGGAATGAACGAGCGCGCCGGCGACGGCGCGGAAGCGCCACCTTCGCCGATCGCGCGCTGCGGATGCCCGCTGCCATCGACGATCTGCGACAACGCCGGCGCGATCGGCGACTGCGACGATTCCGGCGTGGTGCGTGATTCAACTTGCCGGGAGTCGGGCGCGTCTTGCCCGGCGGCTAACGATACCGAACCGGAAGGAGCCAGGCTTGGCGATTCGACGGACGGCAAATCGGTATCCGGCTTGCGCCGCGATTTGGGCGATTGCGATAGGCGCGCGTCGCCGGTCGCTTCGCCTTTCCGGTCCGGATTCTTGCCCGCATCCATGGCCATCTCCCGATTGGTAATTCACCAATCGGTAACCATGTTTGCTTACCAATTGGTTACCACTCGGAAAAGACCAATGTGTTCTATGCCTTAAGGCCGTTTTCCGCGGCCAGCGATTTGAGCGAGGTCTCCGGACGCGCGCCCATGTGCTGAATGACCTCGGCTGCGGCAAGCCCGCCCAATCGGCCGCAGGTCGCATGATCGGCGCCGCGCGCGAGGCCGAACAGGAAGCCGGCCGCGAACAGGTCGCCTGCGCCGGTAGTATCGACCAGCTTGTCGATCGGGAACGCGCGAACGTTAGTGACCTTGTCGCGCGCGAGCACGACGCAGCCTTTTTCGCTGCGCGTCACCGCCGCCAGCTTGGCGTCGCTGCGCAATGCAGCGGCGGCGGTATCGAAGTCGGCGGTCTGATAGAGACTCTTCAACTCGGCCTCGTTGGCAAACAGGATATCGACGGTGCCGTTACGTATGAGCGCAAGAAACTCGTCGCGATAGCGATCGACGCAGAAGGCATCGGACAGCGTCAGTGCAACTTGCCGCTTGGCGTCGTGCGCCGCCCTGGCGGCCTTGACGAAGGCTTCCTTGGCGTCCTTGGGGTCCCACAAATAGCCTTCGAGATAGGTGATCGCAGCGCCGGCGATGACATCGGGATCGATGTCGCGCGGATGCAGATTTTGCGCGGCGCCGAGATACGTATTCATGGTGCGCTCGCCATCCGGGGTCACGAGGACATAGCAGCGTGCCGTCGAGGGTCCATGGGCGGCGGGCTTGGTGTCGAATGCAACACTGGCGGCACGAATATCGTGGGCGAACACGCGGCCGAGTGGATCATCCTTGATCTTGCCGACAAAGGCTGCGCGCGCGCCGAAACTCGCGGCGCCGACGATGGTATTGGCTGCGGACCCGCCGGAACTCTCCAGCGCGGGACCCATCTCCTTGTAGATGCGTTTCGCGCGTGCCTCATCGACCAGCGCCATGCCGCCCTTGACCATATTGTGCTTGACGAGAAAGTCGTCTTCGGCACGCGCGATCACGTCGACGATCGCGTTGCCGATGCCAAGAATGTCAAAACGAGCATTTGCCATAATTTCGGAATACCGAATGGTTGCAGCGTGGGCGCACTATAGCGAGCGCGACCGCCGGTGCAACGGATCATTGCCGGCCGTGCTCAACCGGCATGAGCGCATCTTCAGGCCATGTGCTCAAAGGTGCGCGATGCGCGCGAGCGCATGACATCGCGGCGGCCCGCCAGCTACAATACGTCCAGAGGCCACATGTCCATTGCACGCGACATCACCATGGTCGGGTCGGCGACACTGTTGTCGCGGTTGCTCGGGTTCTTCCGGGATGTCGGCATTGCGGCGGTGCTGGGCGCCGGGGCGCTATCGGACGCCTATTTTGCCGCGTTGCAGATTCCGAACCTGTTCCGCCGGTTGCTTGCCGAGGGAGCGCTGAACTCCGCGTTTGTGCCGATGTGGATGCGCATTCGCGACGATGCCGGATCCGAGGGCACGCGCGCGTTCGGGGAGCAAGTGCTCGTCAGCATGGTGGTTGCGCTCGGTGGCCTCGCCTTGTTGTGCCTCGTGTTTGCTCCCGGTGTCGTGCATATGCTTGCTCCCGGCTTTGCGGTAACGGGAGAGCGATATCAGCTCGCGGTCGAATTCGTGCGCCTGTCGATTCCGTACCTGACCGTGGTCGGCGTAGTGGCGGTCGCCGCAGCGATCCTCAACGCGGAAGGCTACGTCACCGCCGCTGCATTCGGGTTTGCGGTATTCAATGGCGTGCTGCTCGTTGCTGTCGTTGCGGTCGTCTGCATCGGGCAGCCATCCGAACTGGCGGGAAAAATTCTTTCGTTCGCGATCTTCATTGCGGGCCTCGCCCAGCTTGCATTGGTCGGCGGCGCTGTCCTGCGCCTGCCGCAACGACCTCGGCGCTTTGCTTTTCGCATGTCGCACGATGTCCGCCGGTTCTATACGCGGGTGATACCCGGCATTCTCGCGGGCGGCATTCCGCAACTCAAATTGATCGCCGGCGCCATGGTTGCCTCTTCATCGCCGGCTGCGGTGTCATGGCTTTACTATGCCAACCGGCTTTATGAGCTGCCGCTCGGTGTGGTTTCGGTCGCGATTGCATCGGTGCTTGCGCCGCGCATCGCCGCGACTGTCCTGGCCGGCGAGCGCGACGCCATTGCAACGGCGCAGGCGCGCGCCTTCGAGATCGCGCTCGGACTTGCTCTGCCTTCTGCGATCGCGTTTGCATTGCTTTCAGCTCCGATCGTCGGCGGGTTGTTCGAGCGCGGTGCTTTCGGCCCACGCGATACAACCGCGGTTGCCGCCGCGCTGGCCGCGATTTGCGCCGGTCTCCCCGGCCATGTGCTGGAAAAGGTGCTGGGAGCGATTTCCTTCGCGCACGACGACACGCGCAC
>JBGPOB010000267.1:0-5284 GCA_041487815.1 Xanthobacteraceae bacterium
CACGTGGGCCCAAACTGTGTCCGGCAATTAGCCCCCAAAAAACATGGTCGGGTGCGATCGGAGGTACTGTGGGTGCGATTGTCGGCGGCGGCATCGTCGGTTCGTTGAACGGTGTTGCACTCGTTCCCGCGGCTTTTCTCGCAGTCGCGTTGTCGGTTGCCGCGCAGGCGGGAGATTTGTTGGAATCCGCAGTTAAGCGCAAATTTGGCGTCAAGGATTCAAGCCATATCATCCCAGGTCATGGCGGCCTCATGGACCGGCTCGACGGATTCATCGTTGCCAGCTTGCTGGCCGCTGCCATCGGTGTCTTGCGCGGAGATTTGGCGCATGTCGGACGCGGACTGTTAGCGTGGTGAGCGCGGTGCCGGAACAACGCACTGTAACCATTTTAGGCGCCACTGGGTCGATTGGCACTAGCGCGGTCGAAATATTGACGCGCGATGCCGCGCGCTTCCGCGTGGTTGCGGTGACGGCGGCGCGCAATGCCGGCGCGCTCGCGCGCGTGGCACGCCAGGTCGGCGCGAAATTCGCGGCGGTTGCCGATCCGGCCCGCTATTCGGAACTTAAGGAAGAACTGAGCGGCACCGGCATAACGGCCGCGGCCGGTAACGACGCCGTCGTGGCGGCCGCGGAGCAGGAAGCTGAACTGGTTGTTGCCGCAATCACCGGCGCGGCTGGTCTTAGACCGACACTTGCCGCGGTAGCGCGTGGAGCCGTGGTCGCGCTTGCCAACAAGGAATGCCTCGTTAGCGCCGGCACTCTCTTCATGCGCCGCGCGGCCGAGGCTGGCGCCAGAATTCTTCCGGTCGACTCGGAGCACAATGCACTGTTCCAGGCGCTCGCCGCCGGACGGCGCGAGCATGTCCGACGTGTTATCCTGACGGCTTCCGGGGGTCCGTTTCGGACCTGGTCGGCTGAACGAATGCGCCTGGCGACGCTCGATCAGGCCTTGCGGCATCCAAACTGGGCCATGGGCCAGAAGGTGACGATCGACTCGGCCACGATGATGAATAAGGGTCTGGAACTCATCGAGGCGCATCATCTATTCGCGCTCAAGCCGGAAGCGATCGATATCCTCGTCCATCCGCAGTCGATCGTTCATGGACTGGTTGAATACGTCGACGGCTCGCTGATCGCGCAATTGTCTTCGCCGGACATGAAGATTCCGATCGCGCATTGCCTGGCATGGCCGGATCGGCTCGAAAGCGCGGCGCCTCGTCTCGATCTCGCCACGCTCGGCACGCTCACGTTTGAAAGGCCGGATCCGGTGCGATTTCCGGCGCTGGGCCTTGCGCGCGCCGCCTTGGTCGCCGGCAATGGCGCCTCGACCGTCCTCAACGCGGCCAACGAAGTTGCGGTCACGGCATTCATCGCCGGCCGTCTCGGTTTTACCGGAATAGCGTCACTGGTTGCAGAAACCCTCGAAAGCGCGCGGCGGCATGGAATCGTCGGCGAGCCGCAGACGCTCGAGGATGCACTTTCTGTTGACCATGTTTCACGATCCTTGGCGGCGGACCTATTGCCTGAAATCGCCGCAAAGGCATCGTAAGCGGGTTCTGTCCCAATCTATAAAATCTTACACAAAGTGGTATCGAGGCATTCATGATCCAAAGTCTGGCTGCAAACATCAGCGACCTCGGCCACGGCGTTATCGGCTACCTCGTTCCATTTTTGTTCGTATTGTCGATCGTCGTATTCTTCCATGAACTTGGTCATTTCCTGGTCGCGCGCCGCTGCGGCGTCAAAGTCATCGTGTTTTCACTGGGGTTCGGGCCGGAACTGGCGGGGTTTTTCGACCGCCACGGCACGCGCTGGAAGATTTCGGCAATTCCGCTCGGCGGCTACGTCAAGTTCTTTGGCGACGATAACGCGGCGAGCGTTCCGGATAGTTCCACCCTATCCGCGATGGACGAGCGTGACCGCAGGGTCAGCTTATTTCATAAGCCGGTCGCCGCCCGGGCGGCAATCGTCGCGGCAGGGCCGATGGCCAATTTCCTGTTGGCGATCGTCATTTTCGCCGGAATTTTTGCAATTTACGGCAAGCAGACAGCGGCGGCTCGCGTTGACTCGGTGCAAGCGAGCAGCGCCGCTGCCGCGGCTGGGTTTTTGCCTGGAGATGTGATCATTTCGATTGACGGCCATGGCATTGGCAGCTTTTCCGACATGCAGCGCATGGTCGCGACGAGTGCCGGCAAGCTGCTGAGCATCGAAATCGACCGCAGCGGGACCCGCAGGGTAGTTCAGGCGACGCCGGAACAGCGCGAGGTCAAGGATGGTTTCGGCAATAGCCACCGTATCGGCGTGCTTGGAATCATGCGTTCTTTCGCGCCGGAGGATGTGCAGACCGAGAAGGTGGGTCCGCTGCCGGCCATCTGGATGGGGGTCGAGGAAACCTGGTTCGTCATCGACCGGACCTTCTCTTATTTGGCCGGCGTAATCGCCGGGCAGCAGTCCGCTGATCAGCTCGGGGGGCCGATCAGGATCGCACAGGTGTCCGGTCAGGTCGCCGCTGCCGGTGTTACGGCCCTGCTGCATCTCGCAGCGGTGCTGTCGGTTTCGATTGGCCTGCTCAACCTGTTTCCGGTCCCGTTGCTCGATGGCGGACATCTTCTGTTCTATGCCATCGAGGCAGTGCGAGGTCGCCCGTTGTCCGAACGAGCACAGGAATTCGGTTTTCGGATCGGGCTGGCGCTGGTGGCGATGTTAATGATTTTTGCTACCTATAATGACATTCGCAATTTGGCCCCATCTTGACGCTAGGAGCTGGGCCAAGTTTTTGAGAAGTCAGCAAAACGGGGCGATCCTGTGTGTTTGCACCGGGGCTGAAAAAGGCTAGAAATGGCGGCCGACTCCGGCGGCCAACTGGGTGGGCGACCGCACGGGATATTGAGGGCGTAGCGCGGATGGGAATGCAAGTTGGGGTATGGAGGGGGCTGGGCGTCGCCGGCTTGGTCCTTGTGGGGGTGCTTTTCGGCCCGCGAGCCCTGGTGCCGGGCGCGCGCGATGTCGCGCAAGCCCAAACAGCGTCCAATATCGTTGTCGAAGGTAACCGGCGCGTCGAAGCCGAAACCATCCGGTCCTATTTCCGGGCCGGCTCTGGCGAACGGCTCGACGCCGGACGGATCGATGCCGCGCTCAAAGCGCTCTATGCCACTGGCTTGTTTCAAGACGTACAGATCCGCCAGGCCGCCGGCCGGATCGTGGTGACTGTCGTTGAAAACGCGGTCATCAACCGAGTGGCGTTCGAAGGCAATTACAAGGCCAAGGACGAGCAGATATCGGGCGAAATCCAGTCCAAACCGCGTGGCACGTTTTCGCGCGCGATCGTGCAATCGGACGTTCAACGCATTGTTGATATTTATCAGCGCAGCGGTCGTTACGACGTCCGGGTCGAACCGAAGATTATTGAATTGCCAAACAACCGGGTCGATCTGATTTTCGAGGTCAACGAAGGCGGCAAGACCGGTGTCCAAAAAATCGCATTCGTCGGCAACAAATCGTTCAGTGACTATCGACTGAAGGATGTCATTAAGACCAACGAAACGAACTGGCTGAGCTGGATCAAGAGCACCGATTTCTACGACGCTGACCGGGTCGAAGCCGACCGAGATCTACTGCGCAAATTCTATCTCAGGAACGGCTACGCGGACGTCCGCATTACCTCTGCCGTCGCGGAGTTCGATCCGGGAAAAAAGGGCTTCATCATCACTTATACAATCGAGGAAGGCCCGCTCTATCGGTTCGGCACGGTAGAACTCCAGTCGAAGGTTGCCTCGGTCGACGCCAACGCCTTGCGCCCCAAACTGCGCATGTCGCCCGGCGGCGTCTACAACGCCGACGCGGTGGAACGAACCGTCGAAGACATGACGGTGGATATCGCCCGCCGCGGCTACCCGTTTGCCGCGGTGCGCCCGCGCGGCGACCGCGACTTCGAACGTCACATCGTCAATCTCACGCTCGTGATCGAAGAGGGACCGCACACTTACATCGAGCGCATCAACATCCGTGGCAACATTCGAACGCGCGAATACGTCATTCGGCGCGAGTTCGACATTGTCGAAGGCGACGCATACAATCGCGCGCTCATTGACCGCGCCGAGCGAAGACTGAAGAACCTCAATTACTTCAAAATCGTCAAGATAACCAACGAGCCGGGTTCGGCGCCCGATCGAATCATCATCAACGTCGATCTTGAGGAACAATCGACGGGCGAATTCTCGTTCTCGGGCGGCTTCTCAACCGCGGACGGCGTGGTCGGTGAAGTATCGTTCGGAGAGCGCAATTTGCTGGGACGCGGGCAGACGGTTCGCGCGGCCGTGCAATATGGCTCGCGCGCGCGCGGCTTCGACCTGTCGTTCGTCGAGCCCTACTTCATGGGATATCGCCTGGCGCTTGGGCTCGACGTGTTTGCCAAGCAGACCACGAGTTCGTCGTTCTTATCTTACACTTCAAAAACCTATGGCGGTGGGTTCCGACTAGGCATCCCTTTGACGGACAATCTTGGGACGCAGGTGCGCTATTCTGCGTACCGCCAGGAAATCCAGTTACCCGACGTATTAAACAATTGCTCATTCGCTAACCCGGCGCCGGGCTGCTATGCCGATGGTGAAGCCTCACTGGCGATCCGCAAGGAACTCGCGCAGGGCCCCGTGTTTGTATCGCTCATCGGCTACAGCGTGACGTACAATACGCTCGACAACAACCGCAATCCGACAAGCGGCATTGTAGCGACGGCAGCACAGGATGTTGCCGGTATCGGCGGCGACGTGCAGTTTGTGAAGACGACCGGTGATCTCAAGCATTATATGGAAGTCATGCCCGACATCATCGGCTTGACGCGCATCCAGGGTGGCTATGGGACGCCTTGGGGCGATCAAGGCTTACGCATGCTTGACCACTTTCAAGGTGGACCCAACCTCGTGCGCGGTTTTGCGCCCGCCGGATTCGGGCCACGCGATTTGACGCCGGGAACCAACAACGACGCCCTCGGCGGCTCGGTGTATTGGGCCGCCAGTTACGAACTGCAGACGCCCGTGTTCTTCGCGCCGAAGGATTTCGGCATGCGGCTTGCCGCATTTGCCGACGCCGGCCAGCTTCTCGATTATCGCGGACCGACGACTTTTAGTGTTACGGGCGAGACTCTGCTGCTCCCGACCGACAATCCGGTCCGATCTTCGGTCGGCGTCGGGCTTATTTGGGATTCGCCCCTTGGGCCGCTGCGCTTTGACTTTGCCGTTGCCACGACAAAAGCATCATATGATCGCACCCAGGTCTTCCGTTTCGG
>JBGPOB010000268.1:0-5276 GCA_041487815.1 Xanthobacteraceae bacterium
AAACTTGAAGCGCGCCCCGAAGACGTCGATTGCGTGGGCGAAGCATTTCATGTCGGGTCTGGGGGGCAATCGAACGTGCCTTTCGACGAGGTCGTCAAAGCGGCGCTGGTTGATTGTGGCCCGATCACTGTCTCGGGAACATTCACTTGTCCACCCGAGGCTCAAGGGGGCAAGCACCGGGGTGGTGCCGTAGGCTCGACCATGGGTTTCAGCTACGCCGCCCAAGTCGTGGAAGTCAGCGTCGACGACGCGACCGGGTTGGTAACGGTAGAAAAAGTTTGGACTGCGCTCGACTGCGGGCACGCAATCAACCCTTTGGCGGTCGAAGGACAGATCGAGGGCTCAGTATGGATGGGCATGGGGCAAGCTCTCAGCGAGGAAACGCGATACACCGAGGGCCTACCGATCCATGGCAACTTGCTCGAATACCGGGTTCCGACCATGGCGGAATCGCCGCCAATTGAAGTGCATATCGTGGAGAGTCACGATCCGTACGGCCCGTTTGGAGCAAAGGAAGCAAGCGAAGGTGCGCTGGCCGGATTCCCGCCGGCATTGGTCAATGCCGTCGCGAACGCCATTGGCATCGACTTGGATGAGCTGCCGGTTACGCCCGACCGCGTGCTGGAGGCATTGGTCGAACGGCGCCGCCGCGCGCGCCTCGCGACCGCGCGAAGAGCCGCATCATGAGCACGCTGAATTCCGAAATTCGCCTCACCCGGCCTTACGACATCAATGCCGCGATTGATATGCGACGTCAAAACCCCGGCAGCTGCTTCATCGCCGGTGGTACAGATCTTATCGTCGCGATGCGCCACGGCCTGAGTGAGCCCTCCCTGTTAATCGATCTCTCCAGTATCGACGAGCTTACTGAGATTGAAATTACGGAGGCTGGCATTCGTATTGGCGCCGGCGCCAGTATCGCCACCCTTGCTCGTACGCCGGCTCTAATCAAACGTTACACCGCGGTAAGCGAAGCCGCTGTAACGATTGCAGGCCCCGGGCATCGTGTCATGGGTACGGTCGGTGGCAATCTTTGCCTCGATACTCGCTGTATCTTTTACAATCAAAGTGAATGGTGGCGTCAGGCCAACGGCTATTGCCTCAAGCGCGGCGGTGATGTCTGTCACGTTGCGCCGCAAGGACAACACTGCCACGCCGCTTTCACCGGCGACCTCGCACCGGCGCTCCTCGCGCTCGATGCCGAAGTCGAAATCGCGGAAGAGGACGGTCGCCGGCGAATTCCTCTTGGCGATCTTTATCGCGAAGACGGCCGCGCTCATCTCACGCTTGCCGAGAACGCGCTGGTCGTAGCCGTATATTTGCCACCCGACCCTCCGCGGTCGACCTATTCGAAAGTGCGGATCCGTGGTGCGATTGACTATCCGCTGGCGGGAGTTGCTGTGGCGCTTGGCACAGCCGGCGGCGTGGCAACATCTCTACGCATCGGCTTGACTGGAACGAATTCTCGACCGTTCATCGTGAATGGGACCGATTCCCTTCTCGGGCGGCCAATCGACGAAAAGGCGAACGAATTGATCAACCGGTTGGTGCAGAAGCAGGTACAACCGATGCGAACGACCGTCGCGTCGGCTCATTATCGGCGTCTTGCCGCTGCCGCACTCGCTTGCCGGTTGACGAAAGCCCTATTCGCCGCATCGCAAATTTGACCCACAGCGACACTCTGCAAACATGCTTCGACCGAAGCGGTCGTGACAGTCAGCGCCGCTTCGTCTTCGCCATGCGGCGTGGGGCCGTGTCGGCGACACCAAGATTGTTTTCAGGAAGCGGCGGGTATGACTTCAGAGCAGCGCTATCTGCCCGGTGGATTACGCAGCCCGGTTCGATAATCGCGACTCGGTCCGTGACGCCAAGAACCATCTTGAAATTATATTCCACCAGGATCGCCAACAGGCCATCAGCGTGAATAATTTTATTTGACGACGAGAATCGGGCCACGCCTGCGAGCGGCTCGTCAAGTGGAAGAACCCGCGGATTGCGGACAAGGGCGCAACCGATCGCGACCCTTGACGATGTGGCGATCGATAAAGACGGCAGCCGCGATAAAGTTGGGCGCAAACCGCGGTGAAGGCGCTGCGGCGTATCAATTTAGACCGTATTTCTCCATTTCTCCGCATCCCCATTTGACCTTGTTTGAACAGCGTTGGACAGTTCAATATGCTCAGGGCAATGCTTAGCTTTGGCGAATTAACAGCACTGCCGCTTCGCTTCATGACCTAGATAAAGTACCTCTCGTAACCCCGGAGATACTCACTGCCGCGCGCAATCGGTAGCGGCACCAAAAGGATTGCCACACGTGAATGACCACGAAGTGCTTGACGCGTTGAGGTGCGTAAACGATCCCGAGGTCGGCATTAACATCGTCGATCTGGGGCTGGTTTATCGTGCGGAGCGTACACCTGAAGGGATCAAAGTAGCGCTGACTTTGAGCACGCCATCGTGCCCGTTGTCGGAAATGCTAATCGAGGAAGCGCAAGAGGCGCTCCGAAGCCGATTTCCCGATGCGCCGTCGATTTATGTCGAACTTGTCTGGGACCCACCCTGGACGCCCGACCGCATGAGTGAGACGGCCCGCCGACTACTCCGTTGAAATCGCCAGCACCAGCAGAGAGCCTGACATGTCCACTGCATTGACCTCTCCCGAAGCACACAATGCGAAGCGACGTGCAATGCAGGCGCGTTGGCGACGGCTGCGCTTGATTCCCCTTGCAATCGGTGCGCTGTCCATGGCGGTCGCGCTCTGGCTCGGCTTGGTGCGGCTCGGCTTGCCGTTGCCCGGGGGTACGCCGCCGATTGCCGAGTATCACGGCGCCTTGATGGTCGGCGGGTTTCTTGGAACTCTGATTTGTCTTGAGCGCGCTGTCGCGCTGGGTCGCCCATGGGCCTATTTGGCGCCCGCGCTATCGAGCCTAGGTGCCGTAGCGCTGCTGGCGGGGATGCCTCGCCTTGGTGCTCTGGGGTTTTTTGCGGCTGCTGTAATTTTGTTGTTCGCCTCGGCGAGTATCGCGATTCGCCAATTTGCGCTGTTCACGATCGTTCTTGCGGGTGGCGCCGCATGTTGGCTGGTGGGAACTTTGCAATGGTTGACGGGCTATTCAATGTCATCGGTTGTAGGTTGGTGGCTCAGCTTTCTTATCCTGACGATTGCAGCTGAGCGCCTCGAACTCAGTCGTCTCGCCAGGCCGCCGCCATGGAGCCAGGCGACTTTCGCCGTTGCGCTTTTGCTGCTGCTGATCGGCGTGGCACGGGGTGAGCCCGCGGAACCACGGTCGACGTTTATGGCGATGGGCCTCATGGGATGCGCAGCGTGGTTGTTGCATTATGATATTGCGCGACGAACTGTAAGGCAGTCTGGGCAGACCCGCTTTTCGGCGGTCTGCCTCTTGGCGGGGCATGCCTGGCTTGGCGTTGCCGGTGTTCTTCTATTGATCAATCCGCCCGGAATCGCCGTGTTATCCTACGATGCAGCAGTGCACGCGATCGCGATCGGCTTTGTGTTGTCCATGATTTTTGGGCACGCACCGATCATTCTCCCGGCTGTCACGGGATTCCGCGTCCGATATCACAGTCTTGCATATGTGTCGCTTGCGCTGCTGCACGCTTCGGTGATGCTTCGCGTAACGAGTGATGTATTCGAATGGATGGATTTGCGCGCGGCTAGCGGAATTGTCACGGTTCTCGCGCTCGCCGGCTATGCAGCAACGCTGTTCCTTACATCCCGTAAAGGGTTTTCGCAGCATACAGCTTGAATTGCCGTGGGACTAAAATGCCACGGGACCTGTCAGCGGGTATTGTGCAAGGCACCGCGGATTGCCGTGCGTTCATCGGCGGCGAGCTGACGTAATTTTGCGACATCGTTGACCGCCACATGTGAGGCATGCACAGCAACCCCGACGGATCTCAGCTTGGCAAATGCACGCGACAACGATTCAGGTTTGAGGCCCAACCGAGCAGCAATGAGCACCTTGTCGTATGGCAATGCTATCACGCAGGAGCCTTGATCTACGGGAGCGAGTGACGCCAGGAACTCCGCGACGCGTTGAACCCCGCTTTGCGCCTTGAGCTGCTCAACCTGCTGCACAAGATGATGCAAGTGTTGAGATGTTGACGCAATCATCGCGAGTGCAATGTCCGGGCTCTCGCGGATGGAGCGTACGATGTGATCGGCGGGTATTCGCACGACCCGAGCGTCACTGATCGCTTCCGCCGTGGCGGGAAACCGGCTACCTGTGAAAGCAACAGCTTCCGCGAAGCTGTCGCCCTTCGTCAAAATATGAATGACGGTCTCCTCGCCGGACAGCGTGATCCGGTACAGCTTCACCCATCCATCTATCACTATAAAGAAAGCCGTTGCCGGATCGCCTTGTCGAAACAGCGACTCATGTGGCCTCAGCATCGTGGCGGTGGCCGGCGCAACAATGTGTTCCACGGTCTCGGGCTTGAGACCTCGAAACACGGCGATACGCGTAATGATTTGAAGATCGCCGGCCGTTAGTTTTGTGGCCATGCTGGAAGCCTGGTTGAATTGTCCGGCGGACGCCAACTGGAATTATCACTACCGGCCACCTGCCCGTCGGCCGGCGGCGATCCCTATCTCCGTCGGAAATATAGAGAATTTCTAGCGTGGCAACCATACAGGATACCGGGGCATGGCGCCCCTCAATCTGATTTGAATCATAGGCAGATGGCTGCGGTGTCGCGCGGCACGGCAAGCCTACGGGCTTTCCTTAATTGGCTTGGGCCCGCGGTGCTGGCCCGATGCCCGCAACACCAATCAAACGGTGTCGCCGCATCGCAATCGAGCTACGGCTGTGTCGTAGTCGTCCGTCCGGAGCGAAAGCTTCCAGTATCGTCAGACTGCAACCGCGTGTTCGTAGCTCCGTTGAGCAGTTGCCGGTGGCTGATCCGACAGCACGGCGTAAGCGGGAAGTGTTAGGAACTCTTCGAATTTCCGCGCCAAGCACATGTCCGAGAACACCCGGATGGCGTCTCCGAAGCGGCCGCGGTCATAGACGGTAGGTGTTAACGCTCGACGCACTCGATCCATCTCATCCGCAGCAAGCGACTTGAAGAGTTCAGCCGTAACATGACGCCCGTCATCAAGTAATGCGCTGTGTTGAAGCCATTGCCAAATCTGGGCTCGGCAGATTTCGGCGGTTGCCGCATCTTCCATCAGATTGTAGAGCGGGACTGCGCCACGTCCGCCCAGCCAGGCTTCAATGTACTGCACGCCAACACGGATATTTTCGCGCAAGCCT
>JBGPOB010000269.1:0-5225 GCA_041487815.1 Xanthobacteraceae bacterium
AACACCTTACGGCACATTCACCACCGCATGCCGGTCGTGATCGCGCCCGAAGCCTTCGATATGTGGCTCGATTGCGAAGTAGTCGACGCCAAAATCGCAGCCGCGATGCTGGCGCCGGCGCCGGAGAAATTTTTCGAAGCTTTCGAGATTTCAACCGCCGTCAACCGCGTCGCCAACGACACGCCGGCGATCTTGACGCCGGCGCCGCAAGCCGCGCCGGTTGCGCCGTCACCGCCGCCAAAAGCGCCCGCGCCAAAATCGGGCGGCGCGCAGACGGAAGGCGACGCAGCGCGGGCGAGGCCGCAGCGCGCCGCACGCGGCAAGCGCGACGGCGGACAGGGGTCGTTGCTATAAATATCCTCGCCCGACGGGAGTTTTGGAGTCTTGCGCGCAGCTATCTCGATTGCCGGCGCGCATAAAAAAACCTCCCCGGCGAACCGGGGAGGTGGTCGTGCTGAAATAATTACGTGCTACTGAATATTGTTGTTCTTCTTGTATGCCTGCTCAACGAGATAGCCGCCGATGAACGGCAAGAAGCAGTTGCCAACGATCATCTGCGCTTCGAGCGGGGTCGGCCCGCCCTTCTTCGTGCTGGCAAGCAGCAGCCAAAGAACCGAGCAACCGCCTGCAAATCCCACATAGCTGGCCCAGCCGGGCGTCCGGGTGCTGTGGCTCGTGGGCGGTACCTTCACTTTATGGACGTATTTGGCCTCCGCCGCGATGGGTGCGAGCGCCATCGCGGCTGCCAGACCCAGCGCCAAATAATTGCGGGTAAATTTCATCGATCGCCTCTCTGCGTGTCGAGCCGCTCTGTGCGGTCCGGGTTACGGTTTGAGCTGAGGCGATCTGTTTTTTAGATCGAAATTTTTTCAGGCAATCGAAAATTCGACGCCAGCCTCAACTCGTGAGGCCTGACCTTTTATGCAATTAAAAATCGATTTCTACACAGTCTTGATTTTAATCGTAATGATTAGGCTGAAGGCTTTACGTTAATGCACGCGTATTCGCACGCATCTCGCGTGTGCGCCTGCGATTTCATTGTTGTCGCGCTAAATAACCTTACCGGGATTAAGGATGTTGTTGGGATCGAGCGTGCGCTTGAGCGTGCGCATGAGGTCGAGCGCGACCGCGTCCTTCACGTCGGGCAGGAGATCGCGCTTGATGACGCCGATGCCGTGCTCCGCCGAGATCGAGCCTCCGAGGCTCGTCACCTGCGCATGCACGACGGCGTTGAGCTCGTACCAGCGCGACAGGAACGCGTTCTTGTCGGCGCCCACCGGCTGGCTGACGTTATAGTGGACGTTGCCGTCGCCGAGATGGCCGAACGGCACCGGCCGCGCGCCCGGCATCAGCTTTTCCACCGCAGCATTGGCGCGCGCGATGAATTCCGGCACGCGCGCCACCGGCACCGAAACGTCGTGCTTGATCGAGCCGCCTTCCGGCTTCTGCATGTCGGGCAGAACCTCGCGGATGCGCCAGAAGCTTTTCGTCTGCTCGATGCTCTCGGCGATGGTGGCGTCGGTGACGATGCGTTGTTCGGCGGCTTGCGCCAGCAGACCGTCCATGGTCTCGCGCAAGCCCTCGCGCGCCTGCGACGACAATTGCAGCAACACGTACCAGGGATGCGGCGCCGGCAATGGGTCGCGCGCGCCGGCGTGGTGGCGCAGCACCATGTCGAGGCCGAGGCGCGACAGCAATTCGAAGCTGGTGGCGGCGCCGCCGGTGCGGGTCTGCGCGAGATTGAGCAAGTCGAGCGCGGCCTGCGGCGAGGGCAGCCCGATGAACGCGGTTTCGACCGAGCGCGGGCGCGGGAACAGTTTGACGACCGCCGCCGTGATGATGCCGAGCGTGCCCTCCGCGCCGATGAACAGGTTGCGCAGATCGTAGCCGGTGTTGTCCTTCTTGAGCTTGTTGAGCCCGCGCAAGACGCGCCCGTCGGCGAGAACGACTTCAAGCCCGAGCGCGAGGTCGCGCGCCACGCCATAGGCGAGCGCGCCGGTTCCCCCGGCGTTGGTCGAGAGGTTGCCGCCGATCATGCAGCTTCCCTCCGCGCCGAGCGAGAGCGGGAACAGCCGGTCGGCGTCGGCCGCGGCAGCCTGCGCCTTCGCCAGCACGACGCCGGCTTCGCAGGTCATGGTGTTGGAGGCGGCATCGATGTCGCGGATCTTGTCCATGCGCGCGAGCGAGACCAGCACTTCGCCGTTGTGCGGCGTCTGGCCGCCGACGAGGCCGGTGTTGCCGCCCTGCGGCACGATGGCGGTGGCGGTCGCATTCGCGAGCTTGAGGATTGCGGCGACTTCTTCGGTCGAGCCCGGCCGCAGCACGACCGGCGTGTGGCCATGATAGAGCCCGCGCTGCTCGCTGAGATAGGGCTCCTGGTCGGCCGGATCGGTGATCGCGTTCTTGGCGCCGACGATGGCCGTGAAGCGCGCCAGCAGTTCGCGCGACAACGGCGGGCGCGGGTTCTTTGGAACCGACGGAATGGTCGAAGCGGTAGTTTGCGCGGCAGTCATTTATTCACCAGGCGTCGGAACTTTCTCAGAGCCTGCCCCGGAATGCGGCGTTGCCGCTCCCCTCCCCACCGCTCGCAAGGACGCGCGGGAGGAGGATGCCGCCGTTGCGTGGCCGGCATTTCCAGTCGGGCTCGCATTGCAATTGACTTATCGCGCGGCGGCGGCGCGCGCCAGCCGGTCGTTGATGGCTTCGCCAAGTCCGTCCTGCGGGACCGGCATGACGGCAATCGCCGTCGCCTTGGCATCGAGCGCGCGCAGATGCGCGAACAGGTTGGCCGCCGCCTCGATCAGATCGCCGCTTTGGGAAAGATTGAGGGTGAGCGCTCCCTCCGCGCCGGCCGCGGGCGTGGGCCCGAACGCGAGCAGGGCTTCGCCGGGATTGACGCGCGCGGCGTTGAGGCGCAGCCGCGCCTTCGGTGCGTAGTGCGAGGCGAGCATGCCCGGCGCGGATACGGCGTCGTCGTCTGCGCGCGCGCCGCCGCTCCGCAGCGCCACCCCCAGCACGCGTTCGATCGCGGCCCGCGCAATCGCGCCCGAGCGCAACAGCCGCGGCCCGGCTTCCTCGCATCCGACGATGGTCGATTCCATGCCGACGCGCGTCGCGCCGCCGTCGATGACGAGATCGATGCGGCCTGAAAGATCGTCGATGACATGCTGCGCCGTCGTCGGCGAAATATGGCCGGAGCGGTTGGCGGAAGGCGCGACAATGGGTTTGCCGAAGGCCGCCAGCAGCGCCTGCGCCACCGCGTGATCGGGCACGCGCAGGGCGATGGTATCGAGCCCCGCGCTCGCCAGCGCGCTGACGGTACAGCCGTCCGCTTTCGGCAGCACCAGCGTCAGCGGGCCGGGCCAGAACGCTTGCGCGAGTTTCTCGGCGGCGGCGTCAAAGCGCGCCTGCGCGCGCGCCGCGGCCGTGTCGGCGACATGCGCGATCAGCGGATTGAACAAGGGGCGCCCTTTGGCGGCGTAGAGGCGCGCGACCGCCTGGCCGTTGGTTGCATCGGCGCCGAGGCCGTAGACCGTCTCGGTCGGGAAGGCGACCAGCCCGCCGGCGGCGAGAATGGCGGCCGCCATCCCGATCGTATCGGGGTTTGCGGGCGCGGTACGGGTGACGATCTCGGATTTCATTCAGCGGCGGAGCGGCGGTCCGTGTAGGTCACGCGCCAGATCGTGCCATTGCCGTCCTCGGAAAACATCAGCGAGCCGTCCCTGGCTTGCGTGACCCCGACCGGCCGGCCCCACGCCGATGCATCGTTGACGACGAAACCGGTGACGAAATCCTCGTATTCGCCGGTCGGCACGCCGTTGTTCACGATGCCGCGGACGATCTTGTAGCCGGTGCGCTTGGCGCGGTTCCACGAGCCGTGCTCGGCGGCGAAGATCGAGCCCTTGTACTCGGCGGGAAACTGGCCGCCGCTGTAGAACATCATGCCGAGCGAAGCTGAATGTGCCTGCAGCAGAATATCCGGCAGCGTGACCTTGCCCTTGAGATCGGGGCGCGCGCCCTTCAGCCGCGGGTCCTCATGGTCGCCGATGTAGTACCACGGCCAGCCATAGAACGCGCCTTCGCGCACGCGGGTGATGTAGTCGGGCACGAGATCGTCGCCCATCAGGTCGCGCTCGTTGACCGAGCACCATAGATCGCCACTCGTGGGATTGACGGCGAGGCCGACGCAGTTGCGGATGCCGGTGGCATAGATGCGGCGATTGCCGCCTTGCGGGTCGAAGGCGAGAACGTCGGCGCGCTCGGTCTCATAGCCCCAGACGGCGCCCAGCGGCTTTTCCGCGATCCATTGCCGCAATTCGGCGGCGCCGAGCCTTTCCAAGCCATCCGCGACGTTGGAACCGGAACCGACGGAAACAAACATCGTGGCGCCGTCGTTCGAGAACGCGATGTCGCGCGTGGAATGCCCGCGCCCTGCCGGCAGCGACGGCACGATCGTTTCCGGTTTGCCGCGCGCGGTGAGATCGCCGCTGCGATAGGAAAAGCGCACGACCGAATCCGTGTTTGCAACGTAGACCCACTGCGGGTCGCCGGTGTTCGGATAGAAAGCGATGCCGAAGGGCCGCGGCAAGCCGGAGGCGAAAACTTCGTTGCGCGCGACCGCGCCGCCGTCGGGTGTCGGCCGCAACACCCGCACACGGTTTGCCCTGGTTTCGGCGACGAAGATATCGCCGTTCGGCGCCGTCCGAATAATGCGCGGCCCGTCGAGGCCGGAAGCAAAAAGCCTGACTTCGAAACCCGACGGCACCTTCAGCGCGGCGTCCGCCGGCTTCGAGGTTACGCTCACGCTATTGCGCGAGGATGGCGTTTCGAACGGCGGCGGCATGTCCGCGGGCTTGATATGCCGGCGCACTCCGGGCGCATCGGTTCGCCAGTCGCCATTGGCGGCGGCCCCGGTGAGGACGCGTGGATTTTGGGCCTGCGCGACGGCGGGCGAAATCAGCGGAGCCGCCAGCATCATCGCGAGCATTGTACGCAGCAGCGTCATGGTGGCCTCACATCGCGGGCGGCACCCGCATGTTGCAACGAAAGTCTACACCGCGTTGATCCCGCCGTCCTTGCCGGCGGCGCTCACGAATCTGCGATCAGGCGTGCGCGCCCGCACGAGCGCCCCGCTTCCGAAACTCGTGATACACCGCAGCACCCTCTGATACGAACTTCGGAAGCAATGGGGCACTGGCAAGTCCATGACTCCCGTGCGGCTTTTC